>USJI01000027.1 GCA_900554975.1 uncultured Ruminococcus sp.
TGCACATTAATCGGACTTGCGGCGGAATGGGCACTTTCAATAACAATATTTCTGATCACTGCCTTTTATAAAAATAAAAAAATGATGTGGCTTCTGAACAATTTCAATTCTTTCAGGGTATGGCGGATAATATGGATAGTTCCGGTTGCTACGCTTGTAGGATATGTTTTCATGTACCCGAAAAGTTATTTTGTAATGTCGCACGGACGTATCCTGAGAGTTTCATTTGTACTGTGCACACTTGTATTCGCTCTGTTTGCGGTTCTTCAGAGTATGTTTTATCTTATTGCCAGGACAGCGGTTGAAAAATATGATGCTGAAAAAAGGGCAAGTGTTATTGAGATGCAGTCTGTGCAGTATGAAAAGCTCAGAAATTATATTGAAAATACACGCCGTTTAAGGCATGATTTCCGCCATACGCTCGGAGCACTCAGCATACTTGCAGAGCGTGGACAATTTGATGAGCTGTGTCAGTATCTCAGGGAATATAACGATTCGGCAAATATGGAAAGCAAGCCTGTTATTTACTGTGAGAATCCGGCGGTCAATGCTGTTCTGGGATACTATGCAGATATGGCGCATGAGAACCATATAGACACAAAATGGGATGTAAGCATACCGGAAAAAACTGATATCAGTGATGTTGACCTGTGCGTTATAATAGGAAACCTTGCGGAAAATGCCATACATGGCTGCCAGACGGTTGCGGCTGAAAAAAGGTATATAAATTTTTCTGTTGATATGGAAAATCAGAAAGAACTTTATTTTGTTATGGTGAACAGTTTTAACGGCATTGTGAAAAAAGAAAACAATAAATTTGTTTCTGTAAAGTCTGACGGCGAAGGGATAGGCGTTGAATCAGTAAGAGCTGTGACGGAAAAATATCATGGAACATCTGACTTTAACAATGACGGAGAAATGTTCATATCAAGGGTTATGATACGAATGGACGGAAATGAAATTCCGGAATAAAAAAGTTATATATATAAATATTCAAAAAAACTGGACAAACGACATAATGTGTGCTATAATGTTATTTAATGAACCTTTAAGTTGATCCTGTGAGGTTGACAAGGTGTGTAAAATTACGGGCATTTTGTAGCCACTTATGCCATAAGTATAACATCACGCTTATCTGTCATCAACGCAGGTAGGCGTTTTTTTGAATCTGTTTGCCAAAGGCGGAGGGAGTGACCTGAACTGAAAAGAAAGACAATGATAATGGACGCAAATAATATACAGCGTGCAGTTGCAAGAATTACCTATGAAATTCTTGAAAGAAACAAGGGGACGGAAGACCTTTGCATTATCGGTATATTTTCAAGGGGAGTTGCTTTCGCCGAAAGGATAGCTCAGAAGATTTATGAGCTGGAGCATGAGGAAATACCATGCGGGGCACTTGACATAACGGCTTACAGAGATGACAGGAAACCGGCTGAAACAGCAGACAGAACTTCAATTGATTTTGACGTGGCGAATAAAAAGGTTGTTATCGTTGATGACGTTTTCTATACCGGACGAAGCACGAGAGCTGCAATTGACGCACTCATGGAACGGGGACGACCACGCTCCATACAGCTGGCGGTTCTGGTTGACAGGGGACACCGTGAACTCCCGATAAGACCGGATTATGTCGGAAAGAATGTTCCGACTTCAAGAGAAGAAAGCGTAAAGGTTTCTGTAAATGAAATAGACGGCTGCGACAGCGTTGCCATTTATTCTGACCAGATCTGAACGGAGGAAATTCTAGATATGAATTCATTGCTTTTAAAAAATGTCCGTGCTGTTGATACCGGACTTGACAGACAGTGTGATATCCTGATATCCGATGGCATTATAAAGGATATCGGAGATAACCTTTCTGCGAACGACTGTGAAGTGATAGATTGCAGCGGACTTACAGCTATGCCTGCACTTTTTGATATGCACGTTCATTTCAGAGATCCGGGGCTTACCTATAAGGAGGATATCCTGACAGGTGCGGCGGCGGCTCTTGCCGGAGGATTTTCAGGAGTTGCGTGTATGCCGAACACCAAACCGACAGCTGACAGTCCGGAAACAATAAGCTACATTATAAACAAGGCGGCAAATACCGGTGTTAAGGTTTATCCGGTAGGATGCATAACAGTCGGACTGAAAGGCGAGGAGCTCTGTGATTATGAGGCTCTTAAAGCTGCGGGAGCAATTGCTGTTTCAGATGACGGCAGACCGGTGGAAAATCCGGGTATGCTGAAACATGGAATGATGTCTGCTATGGAAGCAGGACTTCCTGTTATATCGCACTGTGAAGACCTGAAAATTATCGGCAAGGGCATAATAAACAAGGGAAGAATTTCTGAAAGACTCGGCGTTGAGGGTATGGACAGAAAATCAGAAGATTCAATAACTGAAAGAGAAATTCTTACAGCTGAGAAAACAGGTACGAGAATACACATTGCCCATGTCAGCACAGCAGGAAGCGCTGATATAATCAGAAAGGCAAAGGCAAGAGGTGTTAATGTTACCTGTGAAACCTGCCCGCATTATTTTATGATGACTGATGAAAAGCTTCTTTCAAGAGATGCGGATTACAGAATGAATCCTCCGCTTCGTGAGGAAACTGACCGGAAAGCTATTGAGGAGGCAGTTTGTGACGGCACTATTGATTGTATCGTTACCGACCACGCTCCGCATTCAAAAGAGGAAAAGTCAGATTTCCTTAAAGCACCGAACGGAATAGTCGGACTTGAAACATCGCTTGCGGCTGTTCTTACGGGACTTTATCATACAGGAAAGATAAGCCTTGAAAAGGTTATAGATATTATGGCTGTAAAGCCGAGGGAGATACTCGGGCTTCCGCAGGAAAAGATACAGAAGGGGGCAAGGGCAAATATAGTTCTTGCAGACCTTGAAAAAGAATGGACTGTTGATCCTGAAAAGTTTAAATCAAAGGGAAGAAATACAGCGTTCAAGGGAATGAAACTCAGAGGCAGGCCTGTCGGTACAATAACTGACGGCAAACTCAGATATATGGAAAAATAAGAAAAGGAGTACAGCAAATGTCATTTGACAGACTTATTGACAAGATTATTGAAATGAAGAATCCTACGGTTGTAGGACTTGACCCGAAGCTTGACTATGTTCCTGATTACATCAAGAACCGTTTCTTTGACGAGGACGGACAGACACTGAAAGCTGCTGCAAAGGCTGTTTTCAAATTCAATCAGAAGATAATTGATGAAATCTGTGACATAGTTCCTGCTATAAAGCCACAGGCAGCGTACTATGAAATGTATGGCCACTATGGTATCAAGACTCTTGAGAAAACTATCCGCTATGCAAAGCTCAAGGGTATGTTCGTTATAACAGACGGAAAGAGAAATGATATCGGTGCTACTATGGAAGCTTATGCTGCTGCACATCTTGGAAGTGTTACAATCGGCGAAACTGAATGTGAACCTTTCGGGGCAGACGCTCTGACAGTCAACGGTTATCTCGGCACAGACGGAATTGATCCGCTTCTGAAAATATGTGAAGAAAAGGATAAGGGCATTTTTGTTCTTGCCAAGACTTCAAACAAATCAAGCGGCGAACTTCAGGATAAGCTGATTGACGGCGAACCGGTTTACGCTATTATGGGCGATATGTGTGAAAAATGGGGAAGCGGACAGATAGGAAAGCATGGTTATTCATCAGTCGGTGCTGTTGTTGGTGCGACATATCCGGAACAGCTTTCCGAACTCAGAAAAAGACTTCCGCACACAATGTTCCTTGTTCCGGGTTACGGTGCACAGGGCGGCGGTGCACAGGGTATTGCCGGAGCGTTTGATGAAAACGGACTTGGTGCGATTGTAAACTCCTCAAGAGCTGTAATGTGTGCATATAAGCGTGAAGAAAACTGTCCTGAAAAGGAATTTGCAAAGGCAGCAAGAAGAGAAGCCATAAGAATGAGAGAAGACATCACATCTTATATAAATCTGAAATAGTAAATATTATCTGTGAAAGGAATGGTTAGATGTCCATATTTAATCAAAAAGAAAAAGCATATCTGCTTCTGGCGGACGGAACTGTTTTTGAAGGACGCAGTTTTGGTGCCAAGGGTACTGTTATCGGCGAGGTTGTTTTTACAACCGGTCTTACAGGTTATCAGGAGACTCTTACTGACCCGAGTTATTACGGTCAGATCGTTACACAGACTTTTCCGCTTATCGGAAATTACGGTGTGAATGATGAAGATTACGAATCAGACAGATCCTATGTCAGCGGATATATTGTAAGAGAATGGTGCAACACACCTTCAAACTTCCGCTCACAGGGAAATATAAACGATTTTCTTGTAAAGCAGAATATTATTGGTATTCATTCCATTGACACAAGATGTCTTACAAGAATAATCCGTGAAGCAGGCGTTATGAACGGTGCTATCACGACCGAAAATGTTTATGAGAAAAAGGAAGAACTCTTGAAGCAGATCAATGAATATAAGATTGTTGATGCGGTAAAGACAGTTACAAATCCTGAAATAAAGAAATATAATTCTGAAGATTTCAAATACAGAGTAGTGCTTTTCGATTTCGGTTACAAGAGAAACATAAGAAATGAACTTGTAAAGAGAAACTGTGAGGTTATAGTTGTTCCGGCTGATACAACAGCTGAAAAAATCCGTGAGATTTCTCCGGATGGAATTATGTTCTCAAACGGCCCTGGAGATCCGAGTGAAAATACTCAGATAATTGAAAACATAAAAGAAATAGCACAGCTTGGAATTCCGATATTCGGAATCTGCCTTGGTCATCAGCTTATGGCTCTGGCACACGGTGCAAAAACCCAGAAGCTTAAATACGGACACAGAGGGGCTAACCAGCCTGTAATTGACAAGGAACTTGACAGAACTTTCGTAACAAGCCAGAACCACGGTTATGCCGTAGTCGGCGAAAGCATGGATCCGGAAGTCGGAACAGTTTCACATATAAATGCAAATGACGGAACCTGCGAGGGCATGAGATACAACAAGATAAACGCTTTCACAGTTCAGTTCCACCCTGAGGCACATGGCGGTCCGCAGGATACAGATTATTTGTTTGATGAATTTATTGATATGATAAAAAAGGAGATGCACTGATATGCCTTTAAGACAGGATATAAAGAAAGTACTTGTAATAGGTTCCGGCCCGATTATTATCGGACAGGCTGCCGAATTTGACTATGCAGGCACTCAGGCATGCCGTGCATTGAAACAGGAAGGACTTGAAGTAGTTCTTATAAATTCCAATCCGGCTACAATTATGACAGATAAGGCTATGGCAGACAAGGTTTACATTGAACCGCTTACACTTGATGTTGTAAAGAGAATTATTGAAATAGAAAAACCGGACAGCGTTTTGTCAACACTTGGCGGACAGACAGGTCTGACACTTTCCATGCAGCTTGCTGAAGAAGGTTTCCTTGATTCACATAATGTAAAACTTCTTGGTGCTGACCCGCTTACAATCCACAAGGCTGAGGACAGACAGGCTTTCAAGGACACAATGGAAAAGATAGGCGAGCCTTGTATTCCTTCAAAGGTTGTTGAAACTATTGAAGATGCTGTTGACTTTGCAAAAGTTATCGGTTACCCTGTAATTGTCCGTCCTGCATTTACACTCGGCGGTACAGGCGGCGGTATTGCAGATAACGAAGAACAGCTCAGAGATATTGCCAAGAACGGACTCAGACTTTCACCTATTACACAGGTACTCATTGAAAAATGTATCAGCGGCTGGAAGGAAATCGAGTTTGAGGTTATCCGTGACAGTAAGGGAAATGTTATTACAGTCTGCTCTATGGAAAACTTTGACCCTGTCGGTGTTCATACAGGTGACAGTATCGTTATTGCTCCGGCTGTAACACTTTCAGACAGAGAATACCAGATGCTCAGAACAGCTTCTCTTAACATTATTTCTGAACTGAAGGTTGAGGGCGGATGTAACTGTCAGTTTGCTCTGCATCCTGAATCAATGGAATATGCAGTAATTGAGGTAAATCCGAGAGTTTCACGTTCTTCCGCACTTGCTTCAAAGGCAACAGGCTATCCTATTGCCAAGGTTGCAACAAGAATCGCTATCGGATATACACTTGATGAGATAATAAATCAGGTAACAGGTAAAACATATGCCTGCTTTGAACCTGCTCTTGACTATGTTGTAGTCAAGTTCCCTAAGTGGGCTTTTGATAAATTCGTTTATGCTAAGCGTACTCTCGGTACACAGATGAAAGCTACCGGTGAAGTTATGGCTATCGGAACAAGTTTTGAACAGGCTATGATGAAGGCTGTCCGTTCAATTGAACTTGGTGTTGATTCACTTAACATGAAAAAGTTTGCTGAAGTTCCGACAGAAGAGCTTATGAAGAAGATTGTTCATGCTGATGACGAAAGAGCCTTCCAGGTTTATGAACTCTTAAAGCGTGATGTTACTGTTGAGGAAATCCACAATGCAACTCTTATTGATGAATGGTTCCTTGAAAAACTTAAAAATCTTGTGGAACTTGAAAGATGGCTTGCTGACGGTGAACTTACAGAAGAAAAGTACCTGACAGCCAAGAAATTCGGTTATCTTGACAGCACAATCGAACGTATCTCAGGAAAGAAATGCCCGATGAAGAAAACAGCGGTTTATAAAATGGTTGATACCTGTGCCGGAGAGTTCAAGGCTGAAACTCCTTACTTCTATTCAACATTTGATGATGAAAATGAAGCAAAGCAGTTTATTGAAAGAACTGACAAGGGCAGAAAGAAAGTTATCGTATTCGGTTCAGGCCCTATCAGAATCGGTCAGGGTATTGAGTTTGACTATTGTTCAGTTCACTGTGTATGGGCGCTTAAAGAAGAAGGATATGAGGCAGTTATCTGCAACAACAATCCGGAAACTGTTTCCACTGACTTTGACACAGGTGACAGACTTTATTTCGATCCGCTGACAAAGGAAGATGTTGAATCCATTATCGAAACTGAAAAGCCTTATGGCGTAGTCGTTCAGTTCGGCGGTCAGACAGCTATCAAGCTTACACGTCATCTGGCAGATCTCGGAGTAAATATCCTCGGAACATCTGCTGACAGCATTGATGCAGCCGAGGACAGAGAAAGATTTGATGAACTTCTTGAAAAGTGCAAGATTCCTCGTCCTGCCGGATTTACTGTAATGACAACAGAAGAAGCAGTTGAAGTTGCTGAAAAGCTCGGATATCCTGTACTTCTTCGTCCGTCCTACGTTCTTGGCGGTCAGAATATGATTATTGCACATTCTGAAAAAGACGTTGTTGAATATATGGGAATCATTACAAGAACAATGATAGAAAATCCTGTTCTTATTGATAAATACATGATGGGTAAGGAAGTTGAAGTTGACGCTATCTGTGACGGCAAGGATTTCCTCATTCCTGGTATCATGGAGCATATCGAACGTGCCGGTGTTCATTCGGGTGACTCTATTTCAGTATATCCTGCACAGACACTTTCTCCAAAGATAGTTGATACGATTATTGAATATACAAAGAAACTTGCTTTTGAACTTAAAGTAATCGGTCTTGTAAATATTCAGTATGTTGTATATAATGATGAAGTTTATGTAATTGAGGTTAATCCTCGTTCTTCAAGAACTGTGCCTTATATCAGCAAGGTAACAGGTATTCCTATGGTTGATATCGCAACAAAGATTATGCTTGGTTCAACTCTCAAGGAACAGGGATATGAAAGCGGACTTTACAAAAAGAGCAAATATGTTGCTGTCAAGGTTCCGGTATTTTCATTTGAAAAGCTTCAGGACGTTGATACAATGCTCGGCCCTGAAATGAAATCAACAGGTGAATGCCTTGGTATTGCTGAAACATTTGAAGATGCATTGCTAAAGGGTCTTGTTGCTGCCGGTTATGACCTCAAGAAAGAAGGCGGAGTCCTTATCTCAGTCCGTGATACAGACAAGCAGGAGATAATCGCAATTGCCGACAAGTTTGCTCAGATGGGATTTGAGCTTTACGGTACAAGCGGTACAGCAAGCACACTCAACAAGAACATGATTGCTACAAATCTTGTTCACAAAATCTCATCAAAGGAAGAACCGAATGTTCTCTCACTTCTTGAAAGCGGAAAGATACATTATGTTATTTCCACATCTGAAAAGGGAAGACTTCCTGCAAGAGACAGTGTTAAGATGCGTCGTAAGTCAGTTGAACGTTCAATATGCAGTCTGACAGCTATTGATACAGCAAGAGCGCTTGCAAATGTTCTTCAGACAAACAGATCAATTGATGATGTTGAAATGATAGATATTACTAAGATTTAATTTATATCAGCAGGGCAGAATTCAGTTTTCTGCCCTGTTGTAAAATATGGGTTCTAATAAGACAATGAAAGGAAAGATTTATGAAATATACACAGGGTAAATATCAGGTCATTGAAAATAAGGCTCTGGCTAAAGATATTTTCAGTATTGTGATTTTATGTCCTGAAGTAGCAGAAGTCGCTGTTCCGGGACAGTTTGTTCACATTCTTCCGGAAGGACAGACGCTCAGACGCCCAATTTCAATTTGCGGTATTGACAGAAAAAATGGAACACTGAGAATCGTTTTTATTGTAAAAGGTGTGGGAACAAAGAAAATCTCACAGATAAGAGAGGGTAGTCTGATTGATATGCTTGCTCCTCTCGGTCACGGTTTTACAATAAATGAAAACTTTAAAAAGGTTGTTCTTATCGGCGGCGGTATCGGAAATCCGCCTATGCTTCCGCT
>USJI01000028.1 GCA_900554975.1 uncultured Ruminococcus sp.
TGGCGGTGGCAGCGGTGGATTTACCGGCGGATTCAGCGGATTTGGCGGAGCAGATATTTTTGATGACCTTTTCGGCGGTATTTTCGGCGGCGGCTCAAGGGCTTCTGCACGTTCAAATGCAAATGCTCCGAGAAGGGGACAGGATATAACTGCAAATGTTAATATCAGTTTCATGGAAGCCTGCAACGGCAAGAAGCAGGATATCAAGATAAACAGAATGGATAAGTGCAGCGAGTGCGGCGGAACAGGTGCGGCAAAAGGCTCATCACCTCAGACTTGTCCGGACTGTCATGGTGCAGGTACTGTAAAGGTAACCCAGAGAACTCCGTTCGGAATGATTTCTTCAGCCAAAACGTGTTCACGATGCGGCGGAAGAGGTACTGTAATATCCAACCCGTGCAGCAAGTGCAGCGGAACAGGACGCATAAGAGTTTCAAAGACTATCAATGTTGACATTCCGGCAGGAATAGATGACGGACAGATTCTGCGTGTCGGCGGACAGGGCGACAGCGGTTTTAACGGCGGTTCAAACGGTGACCTGAATGTTGTGGTTTCTGTACGACCGCATCCGTTGTTTGAAAGAAATGGTTACGATGTACACTGTGAGATACCGATTACTTATACTCAGGCAGTACTTGGCGATGAAATAACAGTTCCGACTATTGACGGAAATGTAAAATACAACATTTCCGAGGGAACTCAGACAGGTACGGTTTTCCGTCTGAGGGGCAAGGGTATCAAGAAAATCCGCAGAACTGACAGAGGCGACCAGTATGTAAAGGTTAATATTGAAGTTCCGAAGAATCTCACCAAAAAGCAGAAAGATCTGCTGAAGGAATATGAGGCAGCAATGTCCGAAACCGAAAAGCACTATGAAAAGAGAAAATCTTTCTTTGATAAACTGAAAGAAAAATTCAATTCATAAAATAAAAGCAGACGTTTTGTGCGTCTGCTTTTTGTGTATAAATAGTTTTATACAGTATAAAATGATAAGAACAACAGAATATTCCGGTTTGCAATTTGCAGTAAGGTATGATATAATTATTCTGAAGAAGAATTTATCATGGGAAAAGAGGGCGGAAAATGAAAATTACAGGTATAATCTGCGAATATAATCCGTTTCATAACGGACATCTTTATCATATGAACCAGACCCGTAAAAACGGTGCTACACATATCGTTGCGGTGATGAGCGGAAATTACGTTCAGCGTGGGGATATTGCTGTTCTGGACAAATTCACAAGAGCGAAACTTGCTGTAAGGGGCGGAGCAGATCTGGTAATTGAGATTCCGTCTGTTTACGCACTTTCCTCGGCTGAGTTTTATGCAAGGGGATCTGTTTCCATTCTTGATTCGCTCGGCTGTGTTGATGAAATATCTTTCGGCAGTGAGGCGGGTTCTGTTGAGGATTTGAAAAAGGCTTCGGAAATTGCCGAGGAATGTTCATCATCGCCGGAACTGGAAGAATACCTCCGCAACGGAATGTCCTATCCGAATGCTATAAATACTATGGTGTATGAAAAGTACGGAAAGAAAGCCGGAAACCGTATAGGGGAGATACTTGCTTCGCCGAATAACGTTCTTGCTGTTGAATATCTGAAGGCTCTCAGAAGACTAGGTTCGGACATACAGCCTGTAACAGTTCAGAGAAAAAGTGTTGCACATGATTCCATGATTGCACTGAACGGTATAGCAAGTGCATCTTTCATAAGGAAATGCATACAGGAAAAAATGGATTTTTCCGATTTCGTTCCGGATTATGTTTACTCGGCATATGTTCGTGCAGTTTCTGAAAAACGCAGGGCAGATATAAAAAATCTTGAAAGGATTATTCTCTATAAACTCAGAACGATAACACCTGAACAGCTTCGCAGTGTTCCGGATGTGGGGCAGGGGCTTGAATACAGGATAATAGAAAATGCCGTTCTGACAAATCTGGACGAAATATTCATGAATATCAAAACCAGACGCTATACAATGGCGAGAATAAAAAGAATATTCCTCAATATGCTTATCGGTATCGAAAAGCGTGACCTTGATATTCTTCCTCCTTACGGCAGAATACTTGCAGTTACGGAGCGTGGACGGGATATTCTTTCAAAGGCAAAGGAAACAGGAAAAATACCATTTGGAACATCGCTTGCAAAGCTTGGAAAATCCAGCGAAGATGCTCAGCGTTTCTCTCAGATAGAGGGCAGAGCTTCGGATATATATGCTCTTGCACAGGATAAAACAGGCAGAGGACAGTCGGACTTCCGGGCGAGGATAGGGATAGAAACAGAAGATGAAGAATTTTAAAGGCGTGATTTTTGACCTTGACGGGACTTTGCTCGATTCTATGAAAGTCTGGGAAAATGTGGACAGAATGTTCCTTGAGGAAAACGGAATTGACCCTCCGCCCGGGATTTCTGATACGGTCAAGAAGATGACAATAGATAAATCAGCGGAATACTTTAAAACGAGATTTTCTCTTGAACATTCCTGTGAATATATAATAAACAGGATAGAGGAACTTGCCGCATGGCAGTACAATAACAGCATACCGCTAAAAGACGGTGCTTATGAAACGGTAACTACGCTTAAAAGTCTTGGCATCAGGATGTGTGTGGCAACTGCGACTTATAATTCGATAGTGAACAGTGCACTTAAAAGGCTCGGGATATATGATGACTTTGAATTTGTTATGACCTGTTCTGACATTGGTAAAGGCAAGGACGAACCGGACATTTTTCTTAAAGCGGCAGAAAAGCTGAACTGTGATATAAATGAGGTTATGGTTGCTGAGGATTCTTTGCACTGCATTGAAACAGCAAAGTCAGCCGGATTTTTTACGGTCGGGGTATATGACAGCACATCGGACTGTGACTGGCAGGAAATATGCAGACTGTCTGACAGAGCGGTTATGAATATAAAGGAAATTACGGATATAATAAAAGGTGAAAAACAATGGCAAAAGTAATGGTTGGAATGAGCGGAGGAGTTGACAGCTCGGTTGCAGCAAAGCTTCTCCTTGATGAGGGTTATGAGGTAATGGGTGTTACGCTCAAGCTTTTTGACGGAGAGGACGTGGACGAAGGCGTAAGAACCTGCTGTTCCCTTTCAGATGTTGAAGACGCAAGAAGCGTTGCATATAAACTTGGGTTTGAGCATCTTGTGTTCAATTTTAAAGATGATTTCAGACAGCACGTTATGAATCAGTTTGTTGACAGTTATCTCAGCGGTGAAACTCCGAATCCATGTATAGAATGCAACAAGCACATAAAGTTTGACAAGATGCTCAGGAGAGCGGAGGAACTCGGATTTGATTACATCGCAACGGGACACTATGCCGAGAGGAAATTTGATGAGAAAACGGGAAAGTATTACCTTGTAAGACCTGCTGACCGTTCAAAGGACCAGACGTATGTTCTTTATGGCCTGACGCAGTATCAGCTTTCAAAAACGCTTTTTCCTCTGGGCGGATATGATAAAACTCAGGTCAGAAAAATTGCAGAAGATGCAGGACTGGTAAATTCACGCAAGCCGGACAGTCAGGATATCTGTTTTGTACCGGACGGTGATTACGCAAAATTTATAAGGGAAAACAGTGATGCTGTTATCGTTCCGGGAGATTATCTGAATACAGACGGAGAAAAAATAGGAACTCACAAGGGTGTTATAAATTATACTGTCGGACAGCGTAAGGGTCTTGGCATATCACTTGGCAAACCTGCCTATGTAGTTGATAAGAATGCAGAGCTTAATACTGTCACACTCGGTGATGAAAATGAGCTTTACAAGTCCGAGATAAGAGTGAGCGATGTCAACTGGATTTCAATGGACAGCCTTGAAGAACCGATGAGGGTTACGGCAAAGACCAGATATAGCCAGAATGAAAAAGAAGCTGTTATATATCCGCTTGACAATAACGAGGTTCTTGTCAGGTTTGAAAGTCCTCAGAGAGCACCTGCAAAGGGACAGGCGGCTGTTTTCTACCTTGGCGATGTTGTTCTGGGCGGCGGAACAATAAGATAAGCAGTATTTTCCATAAGATTTATGAACTTTGACTATTGACAAAAAGTCGGATATATGTTAAATTGACTGTATAGGCTTTTTTAAAAATATTTCAGAATAAAATAAACGGAGGCATAAAATGAAAGGAACATTCAAGAAAATAGCAGCGGCGGCAGCAGCTGTTTCAATTATGTGCACAGCAGGTATCAGTGTATCAGCGGCAACAGCTGAAGATGTTGTTGCAGCGGCAAGAGGAGCAGGATTCCAGGAACAGTATGTTCAGGTTCTTGAAAACTACCTCAAGGTAAACAAGTTTACTGAAAGCCAGTATGACATACTTGTAAGCAAGATAAGCAGTGTCGGTTCAGACATGGACGATATGGCTATGAAGTATTTTGGTGTAACTGTTGATGAGATGAAGGGCGGTTCAGGCTCAGGAAGTTCAGATTCAGGTGATTCCGGAAGTACAGATATTGATCTGGGTGATGAGAAGAAAAATCAGTTTATTTCAGATCTTGTTGACAAGATGACAGGTGAAGAAATAATGAACTCCATTAACAAGATTGTCGATGCCGGAAAGCAGATGGGTCTTGATATTACAGTTGAAAAGAAAGGCGAAAAGAACTTTGTTATGACTGTCCGTGATGCAGACGGCAATGTTCAGCTTGTAACTCCGGTAGGAAAACTTGTTGACACAACAGGTGTTGAAGCTGCTTCATCAGATGGTTCATATACATGGGTTGCGGCACTTTGTGCAGGAATGCTTGCTGTTGGCGGAACAGGTGCGTTTGCTCTTAACAAGTATAACAAAAAAGCCGGAGAATAACTATGTCTTATACAAAGAAACGCAGAAATGTGGGACTTATGATAGTTACGCCGATTGTCCTTTTTGCGATATGCAGCGGAATTATCGGCGGAGCGGGATACATTCCCGTACATAAACTGAAAGCGGCGGCAGATGTGATATTTTCTGCTGAATCAGGACATGAACAGATAAACGAAATAAAGTATCAGGAAAAACAGGTGGAATCCGAACTTGATGACGGAAGCAAGATAGTCTATCCGTCATTCGGTTCTCAGTATGCCACTATAAAAATAGACTCTATTGATCTTGAAGCTCCTGTTTACTGGGGAAGCAGTGATGAACTTTTACAGCTTGGCGTATGTCAGTATACAGGTTCAGTATTCATTGGTGAAACAGGCAATGTTGTCCTTGATGCACACTGCAACACATTTTTCCTTGACCTTGGAGATGTCAAAGAGGGGGATCTTATAGTTCTCACAACATCTTATGGCGAATTTACGTACAAGGCGAAGGAAATTACTTTGTTCAAGGACAGCAACAACCAGTATATCCTTCCGACAACTGATGACCGTCTGACGCTTTATACCTGCTATGGTAATCTTCTTGGTCCTACTGAGGACAGGCTTGCAGTAATATGCGAACTTGTTGAAAAGAAGTTTTACGAATAGAAAGGAACAGACGCTTTATGAGAAAAATGGAAAAATATATTCCCAATCTGATTCTGTCTGTTATTCTGATATTCTCTTTGCTTGGTGCGGAGGGAGTTGCGTTTGCAAAATATCGTGTTTTTAATGAACAGGTTTGTATTGATGCTGTTGAAAGTAATGATGTGACAGGAAAAGTTCTGAGCAGTATTGAAAAATATTTTGAAAACAGCAGTAATTATTCCCGCATACCTTCAGATGTCTATATGTCGGCTGTGGACGAAAATCTTGTAAAAAAAGCGGTTGAAGCTAAAATAACAGGTATTTTCAGCTACATAAAAGGCGAAACAGACGAAATATCTGAATCAGAAATTGATTTCACTGAGCTTGAAAAAAGTATAGATGATTATTTCAATGAATTTGCTGAAAAAAATAACGTTGAAATAAATGACGATTTCAAAAGCCAGCTGTCTAAAACCATAGAGACAGCAGAAAGCGAAATAGATGACTTTACAGATGTATTTATGCTTTCATATATCAAAAAAACCGGAGCTTTAAGCAAGGCAAAAAAGATATATGGTATGCTTGATATGGCAATGATTGTAACTGCGGTTGCTACGATTGTCTGTGTGATACTGATTTTTGTTATGAACCTTAAAAAGAAGTCTTATTTCCTTTACTGGCTTTCTGCATCAGTTATATGTTCATCGGCAATTGTCCTTATTCCGGGACTTTATATAAGATTTTCTGGCTATGTAAAAGGACTTGTAATCAGGAATGACTACATCTATTCAGCTGTTACAGGCTTTATAAACAAGCTGAATGATGAACTGATTATACTGGAATCAGCGGCTCTTGTTCTGGGAATTATTATTATGGTATTATTTGCATTTGCTTCGAGAGAACGCTATGCTGAAAATTAAATAAAAGAGATACCCTCCGGATTTTGTCCGAAGGGTATTTTTGTCTGCAAATCAGGGATAATAAAAACAAAACCGGCTGTAAAAGATACAGCCGGGAAAAATCTATTCACGCAAAGAGAAAAATTGTGCTTTTCCTCTCATCAGAATTTATGAAGTTTTATTCGCCAAGATAAGACTTAACCAACACCTGAAGAAGCTCATCTCTGTCAATATGGCGGATAATGCTTCTTGCATTATTATATGTGGTTATGTATGTCGGATCTTCCGAGAGAATATAACCAACGATCTGATTTATGGGGTTGTAGCCTTTCTGAACCAGAGCATCATAAATAATAGTAAGATTTTTCTTTAATTCTATTTCCTTTTCATCGTTAACCGAAAAAGTCATTGTTTTATCGCACATTGAACTTCAGCCCCCTTTATATGTTTATTATAACCGATATTCGGATAATAAACAAGTGATTTTAAAAAAATTTTCTGTTTTGTAACTCTTTAACAGTGGTTATTTATTCAATATGCACAAATTTGTTTATTGCTCTTTTACAAATTGTCTCAAATGGAAACAAATGCTCAAAGTCAGGCAAGTATTTCAACTTTATTATTGTAAATTCGTTTCATAAGGAAAAATGCAATCAATGCTGAAAGAATTTCAGCAACAGGGAATGTCAGCCATACTATCCATGTTGCCGCATCTGACCTGTTTATTATCATAACAAATGCCCATGCAAGCGGAAGAACAAAAATCAGCTGACGGCATACTGAAACTATGAGCGATTCCATTCCGCTGTTGAGTGCCTGAAAAATCCCCTGAAATGCTATGTTCGCTCCTGCAAAAATGAAGCTTATTGAAATTATTCTTACTGCGCTCATGCAAAGCTGTTTTGTTTCTCCGGAAAGACCAAAAATTCCTGTGAGTCTGCTGTCGAATATCTCCAGTATTATAAGTCCGGCAGACATAATAATAAGTGTGTACATCATGCCGTATTTTATTCCGTCATTTATCCTTGACTTGTCCTTCATTCCATGATTGAATGAGATTATCGGTGTAAGTGCATCTCTCAGACCGAATGCTGCAAAAAGAATGAACTGCTGTATTTTGTAGTACAGTCCATAAGCAGTGACGGCATTTTCACTTACACGTCCGAGAATGATGTTCATTCCATAAGTCATAAATGACATAAGAGCCTGTGCAATTATTGCCGGAACGCCGATAGCATAAATTTCACTGATTATCTTTCCTGATGGTTTGAGATATCTGAAAGCATTCGATATTTCACAGTTCATTCTGAAATGGAATATGACTGCAAGTCCGCATGAAACGCACTGTCCTATAACAGTAGCATATGCTGCACCTTTTACACCCAGTTCCGGACAGCCCAGAAGACCATAAATCATTACAGGGTCAAGTATCATGTTTGTCACAGCTCCGGCAATTTGTGCAGCAGTTGAATAAAGCGAACGTCCGGTTGACTGCAAAAGCTTTTCAAATATGGAAAAAAAGACAATACCGAATGATAATATGCAGCATATACGCAGATAGTCAGTTGCCATCTGTGCAATTTCATTATTATTTGTTTGCGAATTTATGTATAAGTTTATACCGAAAATTCCAAAAATAAGAAAAACTGCATAAATAACGCCTCCGAGAAAAACAGCATTTCCGGCTGTTCTGTTTACTTTTTCGCTGTCCTTCTGCCCAAGTGACTTTGAAAGCAGTGCATTTGCTCCGACGCCTGTGCCGATAGCCATTGCAACCATAAGCATCTGCACAGGGAATGCCAGTGTAAGAGCGTTTATAGCTTCTTCTCCGCCACTTTTCATGTTTGATACGAATGCACTGTCAACGATGTTGTAAACAGCCTGTAAGACCATTGAAAGTATCATAGGAATGCCCATGGAAAGCATAAGCTTGTTTACGGGTATGGTTCCCATTTTGTTTTGTGTTGCTTCTCTGCTCATTTAAAAGACTCCGTTTCTGTTATTTCGAGCAAACAAAAAAAGCGTAAATCCAATCCTGGATTTACGCTTTTTGCCACTCGGTAACTATAGTATATCATAAATACTGTTTTTTGTCAAGTGAGGTGGAGGACAGAGACGAAAGCATACAAATATTGACACATTATTCATTATACTGTATAATTAAATGCAGAGCATACCTTAAACGGTAGGCGGTCAAATCCTACTCCCGGAAGGGAGTGAATGTGTATGACATGGAATGATTTTTTTCAATTCATCATTGCACTATCAAATGTACTGCTTGTTTACAAAACATTCAGCAACAGTGATAATAAAAGGAAATAACCGCCCTGAGCTACCAACTTAAGAACGGTTATTTTCAACCACTTTAATTGGGAGCGACCGTCTATCGGTA
>USJI01000029.1 GCA_900554975.1 uncultured Ruminococcus sp.
TTATCTTCAAGGTATTGCGCTGTGAGGCGGAGGATATGTCAGCCGAAGTTACTCGGCTGAATCCTTAATCCAGTCACATGCAAGGCTCCGGATTTTGTACAAATTCTATTTCCTCCGACTGCTCCTGAATCGGCTGTGAAAGCGCATTTTCCGCCTCTAATCTCACAGCGTTATCCGCAAGCTGAAACAACAGTTTTGCTGTATTTATATACTGCTCACGGGTACGGGCAGTTTGATTTAAATCGCGCATAACAGTCTGCACGGAATCGCTCAGATTTCGCTATTTCTGGGCTGTTTTGCCCTTGTCGGCATACGACCTGTAATCTGATTTCAGCTTACACTTGAGCTTGTCAAACATCACATTTTCGCTCTTTCCGGCAATAAAAAATGCCGAGCCTGCAAGCGCATACTCAGCCAAATACCCGTATTGATTATTTTTAAAAGCCGCATAAATCTGCGATTTCAGCTTATCGGGACGACATTTCAGATACTCCAAATTTTCAGCCTGACAATGATACCCCTCCTTGATTTTATGGGGAACAGCCGGCAAAAAATCTGCACCGTTAAGCTGTTTTAAATCCTCATTCCAATCTTTATTTATTGGCAGAATCCGCTTAATATCAGCATATCCGCTTTCTTCCAAAATGTCACTAAGCCTGTCCGCCGCGTCAATGCCGCCAACATCATTGTCGGTGCAAATCGCAATTTCAAACAGATTTTCATGCCCTTTTAACGCTGTTAAAACAGCATTTTCATACACACCGTTCATGGCTATATAACTGTGTTTCTGCCAGTTTTCGGGGTGCAAAGTCAGATAACTCAGCATATCAATTGGAGCTTCAAAAATAAACAGTTTTCCCGATTCTCCAAAGTGTGCAAAGCTATATTTTGTGTCCGAACCCTCCACAGTCTGGCATTAAATGTCTCCTTTCCGGGTTGAAAATTTTGGTTTGGTGTGGTATAATGAGAAGAAAGATCAAGGGCAATATCGCTTAATAAATCGGAATTTGATTGGATTGTTGTTATTATGGAAGAAAAATACCAAGTGGAGTTATCTGTGTTATTGGAGTCATTGGAATACTGTTCTGATGTTGAATCGGATGGATACTACATTGTTAGGGGAAGTAATAAAATAATAGCGTATGGTGAAGACCTATCAGAAGAATATCTTGGTGAGGATGCAGTTTGGAAATTTTTGCAGTCAAATGAGTGCATCAAATTACCAACCTTAAATGAGATAGAAGATGCTTCGCCGAATTGGAACAGGGATATAACGTTTAAATACATTGATGAAATGATAAATGACGCGAAACAAAAGAAACTCCTTACTAAAGCATATAAATCCATATTCGGTAATCGTATTCTTCATGCATTTCCGGGAAGCTCTAAATTCTGCGCAGAACTTGCCAAGCTTGGGCGTATGGATGAATGGAATCTGTTTATAAAAGAACAATATGAAGCCCATCAACTTGAATTTATAAAAAAATGGTGTAAAGACAATAATGTAAAAATAATCACTGAAGCTGATATATAAGGGCAAGATATTCTTGTAGTGGTAAAGAATTTGTAACCATAAGGCAGGAAATCAATCTCAAACAATTCAAAAGAAATTATTTTCAAAATGGATTAGGAACTGGCGGAATTATTAATCACAGTTTATCTAATACCCCTACCAAAAGGACTGAGTAAAATCAGTCCTTTTTTCATCCACCAACGCATTCTCTAAACTGTCCCATAACTTGCGAAAAACTCTGCCTTTCCATCATATCCGTACTGAGAAAAGCACCAGACACAACGGTAAGCTTGTTCTCATTAAGAACAGCATAGGTTTCCGTGTATCCAAACTGCGACACCATACCGTCGGTTTTCTGAACAGAACTATAATACTGATATTTTCCCTTTGATACAACGCTGCTTGTCATTCTGTAATTGGACACAAAATCGTCCTCAGTGATACCGTTCATCTGAGTAGCAGTCTGTCTGAAGTAATAATCCCCGAAATTTTCAAGGATATATTCCATATCGTAGGAAAGATTGCTTTTACTCAGATCAATACACATCACATTCAAAACACCGCCGCCGTTCTTGCCTTTAAGAGATATTTTCTGAATACTGTTGGAACTGTCGGTTTCCGATTCAAAGGTACAGCCTTTCATAACTTCTGTTACCAATTTGCTCGTATCTGCAAAGCTGATACCTGAATCGAAAAATTCAGCAATAAATGTATTTGTTTTTATCTTTTCATCCTCCGAAGAGTCAGCCGAGTCGTGTATGGTCTCTGTGATTGTAGTAGTAGTTTCCGTAACGGCATTCTGAATCGGCGGACTGATCGTTCCGCAAGCTGTCATTGTCAGCATAAACGCTGCTAAAATTGTACCTATTACTTTTGTTTTCATATTCATTTCCACCCCTATCAGATTATGCTCCAGATGTACAGCGGACAGGTCAGAGAAAAGATCAGACAGCCAAAAATGATAGCGATCGGCGTCCATTCCAACTGACCGTGTTTGCGGTAATCGAGGTATGCGAGCGTTACCTTAACAAACAGCAAAACTGCCAGTATCACGTCAATAACAGGAAATACAACATTATCCACAACCGACACAATCTGTGATTTTGCGGTACTCCAAGTGCTTTCCACTGCACCGGCAACGTCGCCGCTTGCATACGCCGTAAGACCGCAAAAAGCGGTCATCAATGCGGCAGTAATTAAAGCTATAAATGTTCTCTTTTTCATACAAAAACTCCTTTCATATTTTGCATAACTTTCCGGTAAGAACAGTCCTCGAACTGCCCTCGGAATTGGTGCAAGTAGACAGCGAAATAAACTGATCGTCCTCGGAAATTCCGATATTTCTCCAAATAAAAGAATTGGCTCTAAGATCGTCAAGCCACAGATTCACATCGGAATTCACATCATAAAAATCATCGTAATTTTCCGGCTGTGAAACTGAGAAAAAATCAATTTTATACACAGCATTCGGAGTGCTCAACCAGCCGTAATTGTGACTATCAAAATAGCTGCTGTCAATGAATTTAATCACGTCCGCAAACATACCTCCGTCACTCATATTGTGACCGTACAGAATGTTGATTCTGCCCGTAAAATCTGAATTACAACGGTAATCAAGAAATATCGAACCCACCCTTAAATAGCTGCCGTCAACGGATCTGTGAAGATAAAAATTATTGTCGCCGGAGTACATCACGGGATAGTTTATTTTTGTTTCGGGGACGTTGATCCAACCGATAGAATTATCAATATTAGTACACAATTCCTGAGTCTGTTCTTTCAGCTTTTCTTCCGCTTCAAATGGTATTTCAGTGCTGTTTTCTTCTTCTGAATTACTATCTTCTGACAGCTCCAAAAGTGTAAAATCCGGCATAAACGGCTTAAGTTTTTCTTCCTGAATTTTTACCTGAATATCGTCATGAAACAGTAAAAATAATCCTCCGAAAAGGAGGGCGGCTGAAACCACAGCCGCCGAAATTTTAATTATTCTATTCTTCATTCTTACCGCCTTTTTTCTTTTTTGCAAATGATCAAAACAGAGCCTATCGCAAGTGAAAGACCGATCATGATCCACGCTAAAAGATTACTGCTGTTATCGCCGGTGTACGGAGTTGTCTGCTGTGGGATTTTTGTATTTGTCATCCTGCACTTCACAATTTCGCCGTTCTCTTTAATTGTAAACGGATATGAATTTTCATCGAGAATATATCCGTCGGGAGCGTCGAATTCACGGTAGAAATAATCGCCCACACGGAGCATATCGAATTTCACTATACCATTGTCATCTGTTCGTCCCTGAACGACAACATTGCCGTCCTTGTCAAGAATTTCGATGCCACAGTTAGGTATAAGCTGACCCGTTGAAACGTCGGTTTTAGTGATCTCCACACTACCTTTTTCAGGCTTATTTATGAATCCTTTTCCGACTTCCGTGTTTGAAATTTCTACGGTTTCGCCGTCCTTTTCAATGCTGAATGGGTACACGTTTTCATCGATAATAAAGCCGTCCGGAGCGACAGTTTCCTTCAAGAAATACTTGCTGTATTCAAGGTTTTCAAGAAGGTAAACGCCCTTTTCTGTTTCTGATAATTTGCCGATTTCAGACTCGCATTTTTCATCGGAATAAACTGTGAGCTCTGCGCCTGAAAGCCTGTTATCAGGGTATTCCTCATCAATTTTTGTGACGGTAGCATTGCCTTTTATTTTCACATTTTTCGCTGTGATTTCTACAACATCTCCGTCCTCAGAAATAGTAACAGAATAACTTTCATCACTCAGAACATACCCCTCCGGAGCTGCGATCTCACGGACGATATAGCTGCCGAAAGGTACTTCTTCAAAGCCGAATTCACCCTTGGAATCGGACTCGGAAATCATGATCGCATTGTCAGAAACAAACTCAGTTTCTTCATTGGAAAACAGTCCGAAGAGAACGTTTTCTAACGGCTCGTCAGCCTCGTTTACCTTGATTCCTTTGACTGTTCCACGCTTGAGGAGATTCTTAAACTGTCCGCAGTCAATGTACACAGTGGTCATTTCCTGACCCTGATACTCGAAGCTTACAAGGTACTTTTCACCATTTAAAATATAGTGCTCATCTGTTGCGATTTCCTGAACATAATATTTAGCAAAAGGCACTTTTTCAGCGATAACAGCCTTCATATTTTCATCGAGGGAAACCTCTGCGATAAGTCCATCTTCGGGAATTACATTACCGTCTGCGGCCGTGATTTTCTCCGCGGCAAACAGTCCGAAACGTACATTTTTGTACTCGGAATTCATGCCGATTCCAAAAGCTTCATCCTGTTCCATAAGCTTCTCAAGGCTTATTTCAATGCTCTGATAATCATTGACAAACGACGTATTCACGGTATCTCTCACGCTGACCTCCTGTCCTGCATAGCTAAGCTCCACAAGCTGTGGTTCTGTGTTTAAAACATAGCCGTAAGGCGCTGTAACTTCCACAACTTCATATTTTCCAAGATACAATAAATCTGTTTCCGCATAGCCGTTTTCATCGGTTGTAAGTTCGGCAACAATTTCGCCAGCGTTAGCTCTGACAGTACCGTCAGCCGTTACGATATCCTCGCTTGCGATAACCTGATATACTGCCCCTGACAGTCCCACTTCATTAAAAACAGGGGTATAAGTGGTCTGTCCGCTTTCATGCACTTCACCGTTTTCATCAATATATATCGCACTGCCGAGAGCAGTAACAGAACTGAAAGTATCGCCGGATTTCTGAATACTGATCCTGCCTTTCTGAGCAGTATTGTATTTTTCAACAACTACGGTTTTATCTGTACCGTCAATCGTAAATGGAACAGGATTCTCATCAAGAACATATCCGTCAGGTGACTTCACCTCATGAAGCTCATAATCACCGTAAGAAAGTTCCTGCGGCAGCATTAATGTCCCACTGTCATCAGTATAAAAAGTCTCAAGAATCATTTCTGAAGGATAGTTGATTTTCTGTGTTACATAGCATGAATCTGCACAGTCCCATACCTTGAACCCGATCCCTGAAACAGGAATAACATTACCTGTTTCAGCATCTTTTTTCACAATTCTTACAAATGAAGTTAAGACAGCGTCATTAATGAGGTAAAAATAGTTCTTTTCATTTTCGTTGACATTAACTTCAAAATCCGGCATAAACTCTGTATTTTCCCATCCCTTGGTCTGGTGAACAATATATATTCCATATGGCATTAATTTTGTTTCGGCAAAGCCGTTTTCATCTGTAATGAGATAATCACGCTCATTTTCCTTCGCATTGCCATAACTGCCTGCATTTTTAAGATACACCTCGAATTCTGCACCTGTTTCGGGTGTTTCTATCTGTGTTGTACCATTGTCTGAATGCTTGATAATACTGATTTTGCCCTTAATAACTTTTTCACTTACTTCCTTAAAAAGAGTGTTTTTCTCGATGATATAATTTTTCGGATCTGCTCCTATAATGCATACTGTTTCATCAAGGAGATATCCCTCCGGAGTGCTTATTTCACGAAGCGTCCAGTTATCTCCGCAGATATATTCTTTTGTCCTGAAATATCCGTTTTCGTCCGTTGTATAGGTATCAACCAGTTCCTCTCCATTAAAAATACCGTATACTGCACCTGAAAGTGTGCCGTCTCCCTGTGCCGTACCTGTTTCCGAATCCTTCTTCACAATTTCAGCAGTGAATTTCTTCAGCCTATTTTTAAATGTAACACTTTTTGTTGCATCTGCCGTAAGAGTTACAGTCTGATCAGCAGGAATGACATACTTTACAGGAACATTTTTTTCGGAAATGGTGTACACTATTTTCTCATTATTGCTGTCATAAACAGGAATATCCGAAAGAACTGCAATTCCGTCCGAGCCTGTTTTAATAGTGTAAGTCTTGCCGCCACCCTTAATTTCAAAAGTACGGTCACCATTTTCTCCGTCCTCTGACTGTTTGTTGATTTTGATTGACCCTGTTTTAAGTTCATTATTGAATTTCACATTCACAGTCAGATCTGCATTTCCGCTTGTCAGCGTCACATTCTGCGCCTTTGGAGTTTCATAACGGGTTGCCACATTAATTTCGGAAACCGTGTAGGTAACAGGCTTTCCGGATTTCATGTCATAAACTTTAAGTCCTGAAAACTCTGCAGTTCCATTAGAATCGGTCTTTTTTGAATATGCACTGCCATCAGAACCGGTCAATTTGAATTCGATATCCTTGACAATTTTGTCCTCAGAGGTCTTGTTTACCTTGATTTTTCCCGTCTGATAATTTTCATAAACAGTAACCGTCTGATTTGATTTCAACTCGTAAACTTTAGTCGAGAGAGCGTAGCCTTTCGGAGCGGAAAGTTCCTTAACATAATATGTGCCGTCGGGAAGCTTGATCGAACCGATACCGTCAGCTCCGATTGTAATTTCTCCGACCTTTGTTTTGCACTCAGAATCGGAGTAAACGCCGTACTTTGCAGTACTGCCGTCAACAGGTGATTTTCCAACAATCTGACTCGTACCGTCGAGGCATTTTTTAATACTGAAAGTGGCGTCACGGGAGGTTAATTTGTAGGCAACAAAGCTTTTGAACCTCGCCTTGCCGTCGGTATTATTGTTGATAACACAGCCCTGTGAACCATTGCATTCTATTCTCCAGTGCTTACCTCCATCTCCGTTGCCGCTGCCTACATAGGGAGAAACTGCATTTCTGTCATATCCGAGTTTTACAAGGTAATCTAACACGGAGTATCGTCTAAGTCCCTTAAATACTTAAACAACTTATACTGCATCGCTGGATGGAGATGTGCTTCAGGTTCCTCCAAGCAAAGAATGCGGAAGTCCTTCCCAGGCCGTATTTCTGTTAATTTGATAAGCATGTAAATATTAATTAAATTATTATAACCAAGGCCATTATACTGTAATGGTAGTGTATATCCACTTTTGGTATCTTTCACTTCTGTAGTATAAGTATCTGCCAAAGAAAAATTGGCGTGGACTGTTGATGCAATTGAAACATTGCCTTTTGCGAGACCAATCTCATTCTTTTCATTTTCAAATAAGGCAGCCAGCTTGGTAATAGATGGAGATAACAAATTTTCTATATCTTCGGATACTTTATGCTTAAACTTGTCGAGGTCAGCTGCATTATCTGCATTCTTCGTGAAAGAAATAATTTCCCGCTTTGTTTCCCTTCTTACTTCTTCACTTGTGCGTTCTGCCCCGATAAATCTAATGTCAAAAACATTTGTTACAGCTTTCTGTTCAGCCTTTGTATCACTAATTCCATTTGTGTAATTCCATGAATAGTGGTTCTCTACAAAGCGTTTTAGTACCAACAAATAAGACTCAAAGTCTTTCGCTTCATTTGCAACAGCTTTTTTATATTCTTCTAAAAATTTTGTATCCAGAGAGTAAACCGATCTTATACACGCAGCAATATTATATTCGACAACTCCGTCTTGTTCCTGTCGGTTTTCAGCAAATTCCTTTATTCCTAAAAATGGTAGTAATCTAATAATGCTTTCATCATTGGTGTCATCTTCACAGATCCTGTGACAAATATTGTATTCGATCGTAATGCTTGGTGCGGTTTCCAAGTACAATCTAGAATACTGTAAAAGATTATTCTTATTAAAATCATCAACCGAAATATCCGAAGGAGAATTTAATAGATTGATAGCATAGAGTAGCCCTGTCTTTCCGGAATTATTTGCTCCAATAATGACGTTTAAACCCTTATGAAATTCCATTGTGAAATCAGCAAAATTCCTATAATTTTGAATGTGAATTTTATTTATATACATAACTTCCTCCGAGCCAAATATTATCTTAAAACAAGCATTATCATTGAACCAAAGATATACAAGAACAACATACTCCTTGATATAATTCATCACGTTATCGCTTTTTTTAGTAACTATGTAATTTGCTCTTAAAAAGCAAAAAATTTTACTTATAGCATTTACACAAAATTTTATTCATCG
>USJI01000030.1 GCA_900554975.1 uncultured Ruminococcus sp.
ATTGCTTTAAATATCAAAAGACTTGTTGAAATCGGTTGCTACAGAGGCGTTCGTCACCGTAAGGGTCTTCCGGTAAGAGGACAGCGTACAAAGACAAACGCAAGAACCCGCAAGGGACCTGTAAAGACTATTGCAAACAAGAAGAAGTAAGGAGGGCCTGAGCATTGGCACAGCAGAAAGCTAAAAAGGTTGCTATAAGAAGACGCAGAGAGCGTAAAAATATTGAAAACGGCGCTGTTCATATTCAGTCCACTTTTAATAATACTATTGTAACAATCACAGATACACAGGGCAACGCTATTTCATGGGCAAGCGCCGGCGGACTTGGTTTCAGAGGTTCAAGAAAGTCTACACCGTTTGCTGCACAGACAGCGGCTGAAACAGCAGCAAAGGCAGCTATGGAACATGGTCTCAAGAGCGTAGAAGTTTACGTTAAGGGTCCTGGTTCAGGACGTGAAGCTGCTATCAGAGCATTGCAGACAGTAGGTCTTGAAGTTAAGATGATCAAGGACGTAACTCCGATCCCACATAACGGATGCCGTCCTCCAAAGAGAAGACGTGTCTAATTTACAGGAGGTGTAAAAAAGTTGGCTATAAACAGAGAACCAATTCTCAAGAGATGCAGATACCTGGGAATCAGCCCGGCTGTTATGGGTATTGCAAAGGAAAGCAAGCGTAATCCTAACGCAAACAAGAGAAAGAAAGTTTCAGAATACGGAACACAGCTCAAGGAAAAGCAGAAGCTGAAGTTCATCTATGGTGTTCTTGAAAAACCTTTCTATCACTATTTTGAAATCGCTGAAAAAATGGAAGGCAAAGCAGGTGAAAACCTGATTACAATTCTTGAATCACGTCTTGACAATGTTGCATTCAGAATGGGTATGGCTCTTACAAGAAGAGAAGCAAGACAGCTTGTTTCACACGGCCATTTCCTTGTAAACGGCAAGAAAGTTGACATCCCTTCATACAGAGTTAAGGTTGGCGATGTTATCGAACTTAGCGAAAGCAGCAAGAAGAGCGATAAGTTCAAGGACGTTGCAGAAGCAACAAAGGGCAGAGTAATCCCGCTTTGGCTTGAGGCTAACAGAGATGCAGCATCTGCAAAGGTTGTTCGTATGCCTGTTAAGGACGATCTCGATTATGAGGTTGAAGAAACATTCATCGTCGAATTGTACTCAAAATAATAATATTCTTATTATTAGCCTGTTGATTTATATAGAGAAAAAAGTGATTGCGAAATAGGAGGGTTCTTATGCTTGAAAAAATCGTAAAGCCGGAAATTGATACTGTCGAGCTCAGAAGCGACGGAAAATACGGTAAGTTTGTCTTGTCACCGCTTGAACGTGGTTATGGTATCACGTTGGGCAACAGTTTAAGACGAGTATTACTCTCCTCGCTCCCCGGCGTAGCAGTCAATTCGGTTAAAATAGACGGTGTTCATCATGAGTTGTCAACAATTCCGGGTGTAAAAGAGGATGTAACAGAAATAATCCTTGCAATAAAGGGTCTTACAGCCAAGCTTTACGGCGAAGGTCCGAAAACCGTTTATATTGAAGCCGAGGGCGAATGCGAAGTTACTGCCGGTGATATCAAGACGGACTCTGAGGTCAATATCCTTGATCCTGGAATGCATATTGCTACATTGGGCAAAGATGCAAAACTCTATATGGAAATAACTATTGACCGCGGCAGAGGCTATGTTTCTGCTGAACGTAATAAGCAGCAGATGGGCGGAAGTATGCCTATTGATGTTATTGCAGTTGACAGTATTTATACTCCTGTTTTGAAGGTTAATTACAAGGTCGAAGACACTCGTCTCGGTCAGGTAACTGATTTTGATAAGCTGACTATTGAGGTTTGGACAGACGGAACAATCTCAGCAAAGGAAGCTTTGTCACAGGCAGCCAATCTCCTCAACGAGCATCTAAAGCTGTTTATTGATCTTTCAGAGGAATCAGTAATAGCTGAAGTATTAGTCGAGCAGACTGATAAGGGCAAAGAGAAAATTCTTGAGATGACCATTGAGGAACTTGACTTATCAGTACGTTCCTTCAATTGTCTGAAACGTGCTGGAATTAACACTGTAGATGACTTGATAAACAAGTCAGAAGAAGAAATGATGAAGGTTAGAAACCTTGGTAAAAAATCCTTTGATGAGGTCAAAGAAAAGCTTCAATCACTTGGTTTTGATCTGAGTTCAGAAGAGGAATAAAACTGCAGGGAACTGTTCCCTGTAATTTGTAAAGGAGTGAATAACGATGCCAGGTACAAGAAAGCTTGGAAGAAAAACTGACCATAGAAAGGCCATGCTCAGAGCGATGGTTACTTATTTGCTGGAGAATGGACAGATTGAAACAACTGTAACAAGAGCTAAGGAAGTCAGAGCGGTTGCTGAAAAGATGATTACACTCGGTAAGAACAGCGATCTGCACTCCAAACGTCAGGTATTTGCTTACGTTACTAAGGAAGACGTTGCTAAAAAGTTATTTGATGAAATCTCACCAAAATACGCTGAAAGAAACGGCGGATATACTAGAATTATCAAAATCGGCCCTCGCAGAGGCGATGCTGCCGAAATGGCAATTATTCAGTTAGTATAATATATGATAAGACCGGCTTTGTGCCGGTTTTATTTTTGTAAAAAACTGCCCTCATGCATCCGGTCGGGAATGCATGGGGGCTTTTAATGAGTTATTTAAAAATTGAATGGTCGGGCAAAAAAATAACGGGTTTACCGAAAAAGTAAACCCGAATTGTCCTGCCGAGGTCACTCGGCTGGTGCCGGTGGCGGGGGTCGAACCCGCACGGTATTGCTACCACGGGATTTTGAGTCCCGCGCGTCTGCCAATTCCACCACACCGGCAAATTACAAAATACATTATATCATATCCTCAGATGATTGTCAAGAATTTTTTACCTTATATCACATTGACATTATGCTGACTAAATGCTATAATTAAATTTATACTGATTAAATATTTTTGCATAGTTATGCGGTGATTTTATCGGTTGCTTAAAATAAAATCGATAGGTGGTCTGATTGATGGTCTGTAAAAATTGCGGAAAAAAAGTTTTTGCAAAAGAAACCTGTCAGTGCGGTGAAAAAGCTCCTAATGTTCACGGTGCAGGTGTTGCGTTCAATTCAATAGTATGTACGGTTTTGCTGGTGCTGTCAGCAATATTCCTTATTGTCACAATGTCGCTGAGGGATATTGTCAATAATGATGTTCTGGTGAATACTATAAATGATACTGACCTTTGCAGTGTTGAGGTAAAAGATGGTTCCGGAAAAGATATAAAGCTTGACCAGTATATATATGATAATTATATTGATGATGACAGAATAACAGTTGAAAATGTAGATAATGTTCTTAAAGACCCTTTCATAAAGAATTTCATTACTGAAAAGCTCGAAGGCTACAATGCATTTTTTATGGATGAGGGCGATATGGTTTACATAACTTCTGATGATATTGTAAATCTTATTGATGAAAACAGTGACCTTCTTTTTAATGAGGCAGGACTTAAGTTTCTTGATGCTGATAAACAGGAACTTAAAGACAGTTTAAGCGGACTTGATAAGTTCAGTCAGTTTTCGGAGGATTATTTAACAGGCTGGTTCAGCAGCGGACTTATACGCACATTTTTCTCGTATGCAAACGTTGTATTTCTTGCCGCTTTAATGGCTGTTATCCTTATCCAGTGGATTGTTGTCTATAAACTTAACAGCAGGAGAATCGGGAAGGTGTTCAGAAAATACAGTATTGCACTTATCGTTCCTTCATTTATCATTGACGCGGCATCGCTGCTCACGCTGATACTCGGCAGAAAAAATATCGTGGGGGCACTTGTGGCAGATGTCAGATGGCCTTTCGTTACAGCATCTTCAATACTCCTTGCCTGCGGAATAGTACTGCTTCTTATCTCAATTCCGATGTATCCTAAAAAGAAAAAAGGAGAGTATTCTGTTCCGGTACAGCCTGAAACTGCTGAACAGGTTACAGAGGTTCAGCCGGAAACAGCTCCTGAGCCTGTAACCGTACCTGCTGAGGAAACAAAATTTTCAACAGAATCAGCTGAAGATGTTGAAAAAGAACCGCAACAGCAAAGCAGTCCGGCGGGACTCTGCCCGTCATGCGGTCATCAGAATAAAGAAACTTCTGCATTTTGCAGTCAGTGCGGAACAAAACTGAAATAATTAGATAATAGGTAAACGGACGTTTTTCGGAGCGTCCGTTTTGTTATATTCCGATGTGGAACAACATATATTTATATATCACATTCGGGAGGATACTTATGGAACAGACAGAAAATGAAGTTTTGCAAAACAGTGAAAACAGCAGAGAAGAACCGGTTGACCTTGTTGAAATTGCAAAGGCGAATGCCGGGGAGGAAGATGTGAAAACCGAGGCAATGAGCGATATATTTGTTATGCAGCTTATTTTGTGTGTAATGCTTGTTTTGATATTTGCTGTGATAAAAATTATTGAATCGCAGATAACGGATTATTTTATTGATGAATTCAAATTGTATTCCATGAGCGAACCGGAGGAGATTCTCAGGAAAGCAGTCCGCTATGCTGCCGGATTCATAAAATGATAAACTTTAATATAAAGGATTTCAGACTTTCTTTTGATTTCAGTTTTTTTGCGGTCGCCACACTTTTTTGTCTGCTTGATGCACCCGAACTTGCCCTTACAGCTGTGTGTGCCTGTATAATACATGAAACGGGGCATTATATATGTGCTGTCATATCAGGAGTAAGAATTGAGCGTATCATATTCTGGGCAGGCGGTGTAAAAATGGTTTCCGATATCGGAATGAAATCGTTTTTCAGAGAAATATGTGTTCTGCTATTCGGACCGCTGTTTAATTTCCTGGCGGCACTTTTTTATTATCTTTCTGCCGACATCAATGCATTTTCAATAAATCTCAGTCTCGGACTTTTTAACCTTCTTCCGTTTTCAAGTCTGGACGGCGGAAGCATAATAGAAAAAATGCTCGGTTTTGTAGGGGTTGAAGCAGGAAATTATATGCGTGTGATTTCAGTTTTGTCAGCGGCGGCAATAATTTTTTTCTTTGCAGTCAGCGGTACTGGCAATATTACAGGATATATGACTTTGATTCTCCTTGCAATTTATGAATTCCAATGAAATATTGAGTTTTTTTATAAAAAGTATTGCAATTTTGCCGTATTTGTGGTATGATATTAAAGCATTTAAATCCGCAGATTTTTTCTGCGAGAGTTTTGTGCCAGTAAAATGACATTAAACAGGGCAGTCCGCTGCCACTGAGATTAAGCGGTCTCTGTAAAGTGGCAAGAATGCCGGAAATCAGGAGGAATTTTCAATGAACGCTTTAGAAATTATCAGCAATCCAAGTATTAAGGAAGAAGCTCCGAAGTTTGACATCGGTGATACTGTTAAGGTTCACGTTAAGATCAAGGAAGGCGACAAGAGCCGTATCCAGATTTTTGAAGGAACAGTAATTGCCAAGAAGCACGGCGGAATAAGCGAAACATTTACTGTAAGACGTGTAGCTCACGGCTGCGGTATTGAAAGAGTTTTCCCACTTCACTCCCCTGTTGTTGACAAGGTTGAAGTTGTAAGAAGCGGTAAGGTTCGCAGAGCTAAGCTCTATTATCTCCGTGACAGAGTTGGTAAGGCTGCAAAGGTTAAGGAACTTATCAAGTAATAAGAGGCGGTCTCCGGCAGAGCAGCTGCCGGAAGGCGTTATGCCTTCACGAGGGACGTTTAAGTCCCTTTTTTGCTATTAGTTTATGAAATTGAGGAAAAAGAAATGGATGAACAGCAGATTTTAGAAAACACAGCCGAAAATTCAGATAACAAAGAGGAAACCAAAGGGAATTTCTTCGGGGATTTTATGGAAATCCTTGAATCAGTAGTTACATCTGTTTTCGTTGTTCTTATGATATTTACATTCGTTGCAAGACCTGTAACGGTTGACGGAAGATCCATGATGCCGACTCTCACAGATAAAGACAGGCTTATTATGAGAACCTGTTTCTACACTCCGAAAAACGGTGATATCGTTATAATTGACAATGAACATTCCTATACTTTCAAAGCCGGAACAGATGAGCTTGTTGAGGGAATAAGCCTTAACAAACGCCTTATAAAGAGAGTTATCGCTGTCGGCGGACAGACTGTAAACATCGACTTTGAAAAGCATGAAGTATATGTTGACGGAGAGCTTCTGGCAGAAAGCTACATCAAAGAGCCGACATATCTGAACCCGGGTGCATTTGAATATCCGATTACAGTTCCGGAAGGATACATATTTGTAATGGGCGATAACCGTAACAATTCAACTGACAGCCGTGACAGTCATGTGGGACTTGTAAAGGAATCAGATGTTCTTGGCGAAGCTGTTTTGCGTTTCTATCCCGGATTTAAGGTTCTTGACTGATCGTATATAAGGGGTGCGGAATGTTGGATGTAAAAAATATGTCTAAGGAAAGACGTGAAGCAGAAATAGACAAGATTCTTGCCGAAACTGCAAGATCGCCTTATAAAAAAGTCAAGCCGAGATTCAATACGCCTGTAAACCGTCCGTCAGCACCGGTTCATACGGAACATACAGAAAACAGGGTTTCTGAAACTCCGAAAGCAGCGGAACAGCAGGTAAAGGCTCCGGAACCGATAAAAACGGCTGAAATGCCGAAAATATCGGAACCTGAGAAAAATGTTTCAGAAGATGTTGAAAAAACACAGGTTATCAGGAATTCTCAGCCGCAGAAACCTCTTACCTTTGCACAGAGCGATACTGCGGAAAAGATAAGAAGGATAAAGGAAGCAAGGAATAATCCGCTTGGTATACCGCATGAGGAAAAACCTGCGGAAACTTTTCACAGTAATGCATATGATACATATGAGGACGATGAGGATTATCCCGATGACGGATATGATTCGGAATATGATGAAGATGAATATTTCTATCCGGAAGAACAGTATACAGGCAGTGAAAGAAACGTTTCCGGCATTGTACTCAGCATAGCCGAGGCTGTTTTTACGGCATTGTTTATAGTTATGTTCATATTCACCTATGTTTTCGGAAATGCGGTTGTTTCAGGTGATTCCATGAAGCCTACCCTTGATTCAGGGGACAGGGTTCTGACACTTGCGTTCGGAAGTGTGAAATCGGGCGACATAGCTGTTATAAATGATAAAAAGGCGTATCTTGTGGACGGGAACGGAAAGGTTTCTGAAAAGGACGGCCTTGACTGCAGGATAATAAAGCGTGTTATTGCTGTCGGCGGTGATACGATAGATATTGATTTTGAAAAAGGAATAGTTTATGTAAACGGAGATGCTCTGGACGAGCCTTATATAAGCGAACCTACAACAAGAGATGAGGATGCTTTCAGCTACCCTCTTACAGTCCCTGAGGGATACTGCTTTGTAATGGGTGACAACAGAAACATTTCCAAGGACAGCCGTCATTCAGATGTGGGACTTGTTTCCACGGATGAAATTGAGGGAAAGGCTTTGCTGAGAGTTTATCCTTTTGGTAAAATCGGAAAAGTAAAATAAAGGGGGTTCTCAGTAAATGTCAGAAATGGCGGATATACAGTGGTTTCCGGGACATATGGCGAAAACCAGAAGAATGATACAGTCGAATCTTTCTCTGGTTGATGGTGTTGTTGAGATACTTGATGCCAGAATACCGGAGTCCAGCAGGAATCCTGAAATGGACAGGCTTGTAAAAGGCAAGCCGAGAATGTTCGTGCTGAATAAAGCGGATATGGCAGATGACAACGCTACTGTAAAGTGGCTGAATTACTATAAATCAAAGGGCTTTACGGCGATAAAAATAAGCTGTAAAAGCGGAAACGGTCTGAAAAATTTTCTTCCTGCGGTAAAAGAGCAGATGCTCAGTGAACTCATGGCAAGACGCCGTGAAAAGGGGATAGAAAATGCACCGCTCAGGCTTATGATAGTCGGTATTCCGAATGCCGGAAAATCAACTTTCATAAACAGAATGGCTAAGTCCAAAAAAGCAAAGGCTGAGGACAGACCGGGCGTTACCCGTACAAAGCAATGGGTCAAGCTTGGCGATAATGTTGAAATGCTTGATATGCCGGGTGTGCTGTGGCCGAAATTTGAGGATCAGAACGCTGCAAGAAAACTTGCATTTACAGGTGCGGTCAAGGATGATATTCTTGACATTGAAGCACTTGCCTCGCTCCTTCTTGAAAATCTTGCGGTGAACTATCCTGATTCACTTATGGAACGATATAAAATAGATTCCGAAGGGACAGGCTTTGAACTTCTTGAGAAACTCGGAAGAAAAAGAGGACTGCTCATTTCGGGCGGCGAAGTAAATACTGAAAGAGCGGCTATAACACTTCTGGACGAATTCAGAAGCGGAAAGCTTGGAAATATAACCCTTGAACTTCCTGT
>USJI01000031.1 GCA_900554975.1 uncultured Ruminococcus sp.
ATTATCCGTCACGAGAATGCAATGGCTCTGACGCTCCCCTCGTCCGACACGTCCACGAAGCTGGTGCAGCTGGGAAAGTCCGAAACGCTCTGCATTTTCAATCAGAATAACCGACGCATTCGGAACGTCTACGCCGACTTCCACAACAGTAGTACAGACAAGAACATCTATATCGCCGTTTTTGAAACTGTTCATTATTTCATTTTTTTCAGCAGCTTTCATTTTTCCATGGAGCAGACCAACCTCATAGTTGCAGAATTCCTCTGCACGCAGTCTGTCCGCATAGCTCCTGACCGCCTGAAGGTCGCTGTCGCTGTCCTCTATCATCGGGCAGACGATATAAGCCTGTCCGCCCTCGTCTATCAGATTCTTTATGAAATTATATGCCCTGTGTCTTAGCTTACCCGTTACTGCATAGGTTTTCACAGGCTTTCTGCCCATAGGCAGTTTGTCTATTATGGAAATATCGAGGTCGCCGTAAATGATAAGTGCAAGTGTTCTCGGAATAGGTGTTGCGGACATGACAAGCTTATGCGGACTTATTCCCTTATCCGCAAGTGCAGCACGCTGTGCAACGCCGAAACGATGCTGTTCGTCCGTTATGACAAGGGCAAGGGATCTGAATTCAACATCTTTCTGTATTATCGCATGAGTTCCCGCAACAACAGCCGCCTCGCCCGACAAAATCTGTTCCTTTGCCTGTCTTTTTTGTTTTGCAGTCATGGAACCGGTCAGCAGAACAACATTTATGCCGACAGGTTCAAGAAAGTTTCTGAGTGTATTGTAATGCTGAACCGCCAGTATCTCGGTAGGTGCCATAAGTGCAGACTGATAACCGTTAAGATATGCAAAACAGCAGGCTGCTGCGGCAACAGCTGTTTTACCGCTTCCGACATCGCCCTGTAAAAGGCGGTTCATAGGGAAATCGCCCGACATATCGTTTATAATATCATCAACGCTCCGTTTCTGCGGCTGGGTCATCTCAAACGGCAGACTGTTGTAAAAGTCATCAAGCGATTTCCTTTTATCCATAACGCAGGAGGACTTTTCACGTCCCTTTTTTTTGAGCATAAGCATTCCAAGCTGAAGATTCAGCAGTTCATCGAATGCCAGACGGCGTCTTGCCTGTTTTGCGTCCTCCCCGTTTTTTGGAAAGTGAATACTTTTCAGCGCATGAGGAAGTGAAAGCAGGTCATTTTCCATAAGAATATTTACAGGCATACTGTCAAACGGTTCTCTTTCAAGTATGCTGACAGCCTCTCTGACATTTTGCAGTATCGCTCCGGAGGTTAGTCCTGTTGTAAGATGATAAATGGGCTGAAAAGGCTCTGAGCCGGCTTTTACAATACGGGGAGAGTTTATCTCACGCCTTAGAAGATTCCCTGTTATTTTGCCGTAAAAGCAGTATTCCTCGCCCTCTTTCAATGCACGGAATCCATAAACATTATTATATATAACCACAACGAAATCCTGAACACCATCCGTTGCGACAGCCTTGAAGATGCTGAAACCTTTTCTTATACGCTGTTCGGGGAATTTCCTTACTATTGTTCCTTTCAGTACGGCATACTCATTCAGCTGAGTTTCCATAGGTGAAACCGGAGAAGAGAAATCAACATATCCCCTTGGAAGATGATAGAGCAGGTCATAGACGGTTTCTATGCCGAGTTTCGCATAATATCCGGCTTTCTTTTCGCCTACGCCCCTGAGTGCCCTCACAGGCTTGAAAAGTTCATTCATTAACACACCTCCATTACTTTTTTCGAGAAAAAAGTAATCAAAAAAGCTTTCAGACGTGACTCATTTTAGAGTTTAATAAAAATAAGGCTCGACAGGCAGCTAAACTGTTTAAGATAATACAACGCTGACAGAACGGAAAAGCCAGAACGCTCAATATTATTAAATGTGACAGGGTGAATACCGCTTGCGGCAGAGGGAACACCCAAAAGCGTAAAAAAGCGGCACTCTTTACGAATGCCGCAGTTCCGTTAATTCTTATAGTATTCGTCTTTCTTTTTCTTCTTTTTCGCCATAACAACTGTAACCGCTACAATAATTCCGGCAGCAACAATACCGACAGCCACAAGCGTTATTATAATCGGCATATCCTTATTGCCGTCAAGATATTCTATGGCAATATGATTATCCTTGGCATACTTTTTAGCCTGTGTATCAAAGTTCGCTCTGATAGTGAAGCCGTCCATTTTGTTAAAATTACTGCTTTCATCATCTGTGAATCCAAACGCATTATCGCCTATCTCGGTAACACTGTCAGGAATAGTCACTGTTTTAAGTGAAGTACACTCCAGAAATGCATACTCGCCGACTGATGTCACGCTGTCCGGTATAGTCACCTCTCTGAGCGATTTGCAGTCACAGAACAAACTTCCCGGAATACTTGTAACACTTTCCGGTATTTCCATTGTTTTCAGCGATGTGCAGTTTGAAAATGTTGCTTCACTGAGTGTTGTAACATTATCTGTGAGGTTTATTTCCTCAAGATATGTATTGGCAAAGAACGCACCCTCTGATGTGTATTCAACAGAATCAGGGAATGTGAACGATGTTTCAGTTTTTCCGGCAGGATAGCTTATAAGACCGTCCCTGCTCTTTGAATAAAGAATACCGTCCTCAGAACAGTAAGTATTATTGCTTTCGGAAACCTCATACGCTGAAAGGTCATTACAGCCCAGAAACGCAAGAGTTCCGATAGATTCAAGGGTTGAAGGGAGCTTTGCTGTTTTCAGTCCCTGACAGTAATAGAACGACAGTGCACCGATGCTCTCAACACCCTCAGGTATTTCCAGAGTTTCGCCCATATTGCTGTACGCAAAGGCGTAATTGCCGATAGTTGTTATCGTTTCCGGAACTTCAAACCATGTCAGGTCATCACAATAGCTGAACGCATACTCGCCTATCTCCGTTACGGATTCAGGAATATCTACCTCTCTCAGTGCTGAACAGAGTGCAAAAATCTTATCAGGAACTTTTGTCATACCACCAGGGATATTTGCCTTTTTAAGGGAAGTACAGCCTGCAAACGCAGATTCACCGATATCTGTTATCGTGTCAGGAAGGTTTATCTCGGTCAGCTTTGTACAGTCCGAAAAGGCATTCGCATCAATGCCGATAACCTTATAACCGTCAACCTCACCGGAAATATCTACAGAACTTGTGTTTGATTCACAGTCTGAAATATAAACTCCGCCCTCTGCCTTTCTGTAAGTCATTACATTGTCTGTAAAGGTGTTGTCATCAGCTTCCGTTGTGGTTTCCTCTGCAAGTACCGGCATAACAGCCAGAGAAACAACGCATACAGCCACAGCTGCCGCAAAAATTTTCTTTAATGGATCAAGCCTCATCATCGTTTTCCTCTTTTTCATCTTCAATAGCAATGGCATTCGGATCTTTTTCACTTTCTTCATTTTCATTTTCGTCAGCGTTTTCCCCATTGCTGTTCTCCGAAGATTCAGCTTCGCCGGATTCTTCTTCGTCAGAATCCTCATCATCATAATCACCTATGGCTGTTTCTGCATCATAATCGCTGTGCTTTACCTTGTAGACAACCACAATAACGATTATCAGAAGACCTGCCGCAGCTATGCATACTGCAATAATAACCCCCGGCTTTATATCAGAACTGTTTTTTCCGTCATCTGTGTTTTCAGGTTCGATTGCCTCAAACTTGACCTCATTGTCAGAACAGTATGACTGAGCATATGAGCCCTCATAGCCGTATACTGTAAAATCGTCCATAGCGACAATATCGCCCGACTGGTCAGTATAAAAACCAAATGCACTGTAACCTATGTCATAAATTGTCGGAGGAACTGTAACTGATTTCATTCCTGTTGAAACAAACGCACCCTGTCCGACAGAAGTTACAGAATCAGGAAAATCTATCTTTGTAAGCGCTCCGCAGTCATAGAAAGCAGCATTGCCGATTGTAGCAAGTGATGAATCCTCTGCAAAATTAACCTCTGCAAGAGCAGAACAGCCTGAAAATGCAAAGTCATTTATTTCGGTAAGGCTTTCCGGCAGAGTTATGCTTTTAAGAGCGGTACATTCTGCAAATGAATATGTCATAATGTATTTGAGTGTTGATGGAAGTTCAATTGTTTCAAGGTCCTTACACTGTCCGAACGCACTGTTTGCAATTGCCACAACGCCCTCCGGAACAGTATAGCTGGTCAGCTTTTTTGCAGGCGGACAGCAGAACAGAACCTGGTCGTCCCTGCCGAAAAGAATTCCGTCAACGGCTTTGTATATTTCGTTTGCATCGTCAACCTTAAATTCAAGAAGTGATTCACAGCCGTAGAATGATGCTCTTCCGAAATCCTCAATCGTTGCAGGAATAGTAACCGTCTTGATGGTTTTCTTGTCGTAGAATGTGTTATCGCCTATCTTCTTTACCTTTATGCCGTCTATCTCTGACGGAATAACAACATCGCTGTCGTTCCCGAGGTATGCTTCCAGAACAGCGAATTCCTTATCGGAATCATCTGACGAAACCACATATTCATAGGTCTTATCCTTGCTTGTTATTGTTTCAGACTCCTCTGCGGAGCTTTCATCGCTTTCTTCGGCATAGATTTCCTCATCTTCTGTATCATCAGCATAGGCTGAAAAAGAGAATGCGGACGAAAGGAGCAGAGCCGAAGCTGTAAAGAGCATCGCTAATTTTTTAAACTTCATTTTTTCATTTCCTTCTGTTTTATTCAACTGTAACGGATTTTGCAAGGTTTCTCGGCTTGTCAACATCGTTGCCTTTCAGTACAGATGTATAGTAAGCGATAAGCTGAAGCGGGACAACAGCTATCATCGGCATGAGTATATCATCAATATCAGGCAGACCGAATTTATAATCGGCAACGTCCTTTTCAGGAGTATAGGAATCACGGCATACCATAATAACCTTTGCACCTCTTGCCTTTACTTCCTTGATGTTGCTTACTGTCTTATCGAAAAGTTTTGTCTGTGTTGCAACGGCAATAACCGGCATTCCGTCGGAAATAAGGGAAATTGTGCCGTGCTTTAATTCCCCTGCCGCATATGATTCAGAATGAATATAGGAAATTTCCTTTAGTTTAAGAGAACCTTCCATACTGAGAGCATAATCAAGACCTCTGCCAATATACAGAAGACTGTCAGCAGTTATGAGCGATGAAGCTATAAACTGTGTATCTTCCTTGTTTTCAAGAATGCTTTCTATATATTCCGGAGTCTTCTGCAAAAGTGCTGTAAGTCTTCTGCATTCCGTTTCGTCTATCTGACCAACTGCAAGTGCAAGTTCAAATGCAAGCAGATACATAACGGCAATCTGAACCATGTATGCCTTTGTTGATGCAACAGCTATTTCAGGGCCGGCATGGGTGTAGATAAGCATATCAGCCTCTCTTGCTATTGAGCTTCCCTTGGCATTGACTATTGCAAGGGTTGTTGCTCCGAGAGATTTTGCAAGACGCATAGCTGCAAGGCTGTCAGCAGTTTCACCGGACTGTGAAATAATAATTACAAGATCCTTGTCATTTACAAGCGGATCTCTGTATCTGAATTCAGATGCAATATCCACAACAACAGGAACTTTTGCAAGTTTTTCTATAACATATTTTCCGACCATTCCTGCGTGCATAGCTGTACCGCAGGCAACAACATATATCTGACGGAAGCTTTTCAGCTTTTCCGGAGTTATTCCGCATTCCTCAAGATTCGGAAGACCGTCGGTAATTCTCGGTGAAATAGTTGTCTTGACAGCTGTCGGCTGTTCGTGGATTTCCTTGAGCATGAAATGTTCATATCCGCCCTTTTCAGCTGCATCCATATCCCAGTCAGCAGTTTTAAGATCCTTATGTACTTCCTTTTTATGGGTATCATAAATCTTAATTCCGTCATGAGAAAGCTCGACTATTTCATTATGGTCAAGAAGGTAATAATTCTTGGTGTACTTCAAAAATGCCGGAACGTCAGACGCTACAAAGCTTTCATTTTCGCCGACACCGACAATCAGCGGACTTTCACAGCGTACCGCATATACCTTATCTACATGATCAGAGAAAACAATTCCAAGTGCAAACGAGCCCTCAAGTTCATGCATAACCTTTATTATAGTGTCCAGAGGATTACCGTCATAGTAATAGTCAAGAAGCTGCGCCACTACTTCTGTATCAGTTTCGCTCTGGAATGTTCTTCCCTGTGCCAGCAGAAAGTCCTTCAGCGGCTTGTAATTTTCAATAATTCCGTTATGAACGATAGTTACTCTCTTTCCGCTGTGCGGGTGGGAGTTTATATCCGAAGGCTCGCCATGTGTTGCCCATCTTGTATGACCGATTCCTGCGTGTCCCTCCGGACGTCCGGTCTGTTCCATTTTCTGTTCCAGATCTGCAAGGCGTCCCTTTGATTTTGCGACCTTTATTTCACCGTTTTCAAAAACTGCAATTCCTGCTGAATCATATCCTCTGTATTCAAGCTTTGAAAGAGCGTCTATCAGAACGTCTGTACAGTTCCCTGAACCAACATAACCTACTATTCCGCACATATAACTAATATGATCTGCCTCAATATCTGAAATCCGGCAGACCTACTCCTTTCGCTTTGTTAAACTGGTCAAAACTTTTAAAAATTACGCATCTGCGTCTTTCCTTAAATATTATAGCATAGCAACGTTAAAAATGCAACATACTAACAGTCTGTTAAATGAGAAATGTGTGAAAAACATCTAAAAATTAGAAAATAGTGTAAATTTTTATTAAAAAACAAATAAAAAAATCCCCGTCTGCTTTACAGCGGTCGGGGATTAAAAAAGAATTGAGGAGGGAGGCCTGTAAAAACAGACCTCAATGAAAATTATAAAAAATATTTAGGGGATGTCAATCAGTTAATAATTGTTTCATCTGTTTCCTTGTCGAACAGGTGAATCTTGTTTGGATCGATTGCAACCTTTATTCTGTCCTTAGCCTTAGCTGTTGAACGAGGTGAAACTCTTGCTGTGAGCGGTGTTCCCTCGCAAATCAGGTAAAGGTAAATTTCAGCACCCATCATTTCTGTGATTTCAACGTCACATTCAATGATACCTGTTGTAGCGTTTGAAAGATACATTTCTTCATCATGTACGCTCTCAGGACGGATACCCATAACAATTTCCTTGCCGACATAGTTGTCAAGCTTTGCAGCAACCTTTGATTCAGGAATGTCAACTGTGAACTTCTTTGCACCGCCGAATTCAACAGTGTACTTAGCACCATTCTTCTTGAGAACAGCGTCGATGAAGTTCATCTGAGGTGAACCAAGGAATCCGGCAACGAACTTGTTGCATGGTCTGTCATAAAGAGCCTGTGGTGTATCAATCTGCTGAATGATACCATCTTTCATAACAACGATTCTGTCACCCATTGTCATAGCTTCTGTCTGATCGTGTGTAACGTAGATGAATGTTGTACCGAGCTTCTTGTGGAGCTTAGCGATCTCTGTTCTCATCTGTGCACGAAGTTTTGCATCAAGGTTTGAAAGAGGTTCGTCAAGCAGGAATACCTGTGGTGAACGGACAATAGCACGACCGAGTGCTACACGCTGACGCTGACCACCTGACATAGCCTTTGGCTTTCTGTCAAGAAGGTGTCCGAGGTCGAGGATCTTAGCTGCTTCCTTAACCTTGCGGTCGATTTCGTCCTTAGGAACTTTTCTGAGCTTAAGTCCGAATGCCATGTTATCGTATACTGTCATATGAGGATACAGAGCGTAGTTCTGGAATACCATCGCAATATCTCTGTCCTTAGGAGCTACGTCGTTAACCAGACGGTCACCGATATAAAGCTCACCCTCTGAAATTTCTTCAAGACCTGCAATCATTCTGAGTGTTGTAGACTTACCGCAGCCGGAAGGTCCTACCAGAATGATGAACTCCTTGTCCTGAATCTCTAAATTTACATCTTTAACAGCGACAAAGCCGCCAGGATACTTCTTGTAAATTCCTTTTAATGATAAACTTGCCATTTTATCAATTCCTCCCAAATAAAATTCTGCTAACCCGACTAAGATTAACTTACGTATAATATAATACCAAATTTTTAACAAAGTTTCAAGTCACTATTTACCCAAACTTATTATAATTTGTTTATCCAATATGACGAAAAAATTCCCCCGATATTCCCAAAAGCCTCATCAAA
>USJI01000032.1 GCA_900554975.1 uncultured Ruminococcus sp.
ATTCTCTATTTTATTTACTTATTAATTCACGTTTCATCATACAAAGGTCAAATACATTGAGTGTTCCGTCCTCACATAAATCAGCTGCCTTCCAGTTTGCAAGTTCTGCATCAGGCACAGCTAACAGCCATTTCTGAAGAAGAACAATATCTGTTATATTAAATTTTCCATCATTATTTACATCACCGGAAGTTTTATCAGTTGTATCCAAATATTCACCTAACGAAATAAATGTGATATCATTTTCAGCTGCATATTTTTCGGCAGTAGAATCAAGATAGCCATATATCACTAAATCACTATACTTTGAAATTCCTAAATTATCAATGGAACAATATGGATTATATATGTAAACTTGCTTTAATTTATTACAGCCTATAAGAGCATTAACGCCGATAGAATCAATCGATTTTGGCAATTCTAATTTTTCAAGTTTTGTACAGTTTGTAAATGCAGACTTTCCTATTGTTTTTATTGTATCAGGTATTTGGATTGTTACAATAGACGTTTTCGTTTGAAATGCTTTATCAGCGATTCCAATAACTTCGTATTCATCAAGTTTACCAATTCCGGGAATAGTATATCCTACTAATTTTGAAGGAATTTCAATTTCTGAATTTGTGTCTAAACAAGAAGTTAATATTGCTGTTTTATTGCTACAGTCAAGAGTAAAACTAAATTGTTCATTTGAAAAATCATAATTTCCTTTATAATCGCTATTCTCATCATCTGGAATAGCCTCAAACTTCATTGAAAAATTATTTGCATATGCTTCGGCGGTAGAATACAGATAACTATATATTGTTGCTGATTGAGGAAATGTATATTCACTTTCATAAATATCACAAATCTTGTTCTTTATGATTATTTTTTCTAATCTTTTACATCCCTCGAATGCCCTATAATCAATAGATGTAACCGAATCAGGTATTAATACGCTGGTAATGTCTTCATTATAATAAAATGCACCATGACAAATTGTATGAACACCTGATGGGATTTCCACATCATTTGTACAAGCCTCTCCTCTTAGTAAAAAATTATTCGCTATAATAAATCCTTGTGAATCAGTATGATTATCAACCCAGGTGGAAGAATTATGCGGATAATCTTCTATTACAGAAACAGATGATGGAATTGAAAAAGTAACCAGATTTTTACAATTAGTAAAGCACCCTTCCCTGATTGCAGTAAGATTATTTGAGACATTAGTTATTTGTTTAAGGTTAGGACAATTCGCAAATGTATTATATGGAAGCTCAGTAATATTGCTGGATAATCTAACTGATGCAAGATTATCACATGTTTCAAAAACACGTTTTCCTAATTGAGTAACGGTGTCAGGTATATATACTGATTCTACATAGCATTCTGCGCTGAATGCTGCACCTTGTATGCTCGTTACTGGTTTATCATTAATATATGATGGGATTGTTTCATGAACTCTTATGCTGGGGTCGCTTTGTTCATTAAATTTTCTGATTTCAATGTGATCATCAAATTCGCTGTAACTATACCATCCATATGGTGAGTAGTATGTTCCAATAGTCTCATCCGCATAAACCTTTGTAAATGGAAAGGAAGAAATCAAAAACAAAAGTATTGTTACAGCATAAATAAATCTCATAGATTTGAATGTTTTTCTTTTCATAAATAAAGCCTCCTATTATACTTAAATACCAGCATTGAAAAATGTACCAAACTGTTTGACAGTAAATCTGCCGTTTTAATCAAATCTGCACACAAATTTTGCCTTTCAGGTTGGGTGTGTACATCTGCTGACCGTTTTTCGCCTGTTTCGATATGTTCCCCTTTACTGATTTTAGGGTATAGGGTGTTTGGGCAGATTTGATAACAGCCGAAAAGCCACGCAATATAGGGATTTTTAAGCCTCATTTCTTGACAGCAGAACTACGCACTCAACATGTGTCGTTCTCGGGAAAAGATCAACCGCCCTCACCCTCTGAGTTTTATATCCCATGTTTTCAAGGTAAGCACAATCCCTTGCGGCTGTGGCTGGATTGCACGAAACCATCACGATTTTTTCAGGATTCATTTTCACAATCGAATCAAGTGTAAGTTTATCACAGCCCTTTCTCGGCGGATCAACAATTACTACATCTGGCAGTGTTCCAGACTGTGCTAGCTCTGCCGCAGCTTTACCTGCATCAGAACATATAAATTCAGCATTTTCCACACCGCTGTTTTTGGCATTTTCTCTTGCATTTTCCACAGCCTGCGGCACTATTTCAACTCCGGTCAGTTTTTTAACCTTGTCAGACATTGAAAGACCTATCGTACCTGCACCGCAATATAAATCAAGCAATTGTTCATTTCCTCTGAAATCCGCAAACTCCTCTGCAATTTTATAGAGTCTTTCTGCCTGAGGAGTATTCACCTGATAAAAAGCATGAGGAGAAATAGATATCACATTTCCGGACATTATATCTGTAATCTGTTCCCTGCCGTACAGAACAATATTTTTTCTTCCAAGTATTACATTTGTGTTTTCAGGATTTATATTTATACAAATGCTTGTTATCTTATCAATTTTTTCTGTAAGCAGTTTACAAAGTCCGCTGAATTTTTCAGCACATTTTTTTGTTACAACAATACAGACCATTATTTCGTCTGTTACCGCACCTTTTCTGAGATAAATATGTCTTATTATTCCCTTGTTCGTTTTTTCGTTGTATGCACTTATATTATTTTCCCTCGCATATTCGATTATCAGCTTCGCAATATCCCCGAATATATCCGGAAGGAGTCTGCACTGATATCCACTTATTATTCTGTGACTTCTTTTTGCGTAAAATCCGCATTTTATTTCGCCTTTTTCATCTGCTACAGGAAACTGTGCCTTGTTTCTGTATTCATTTTCACGTTCACTTCCAAGAATCGGCTGAAATTCACAGTTTATTTTACCTATACGGGTAAAAGCATCATATACAAACTTTTCCTTTATTCTAAGTTCCGCATCATATTTTATATGTCTGAATGAACAGCCTCCGCATTTCGGGAAGTGCGGACAATCGGGACTTATTCTGTCTGATGAAGGGGTGATTATTCTGTTTACTATTCCGAAAGAGTAATTTTTAAGTACCTTCACAATTTTAGCTTCAATAACATCTCCGACAGCTGTTTCAGGAACAAAAACAGCAATTCCATTATACTTCCCTACTCCGTTTCCGTCGGTAGTAATATCAGTTATCTCAATTGTAACAATCTCATTTTTCTTCATTGTATTTTCCATATCAGTCATACTTTCCTCTAAAATTTGAACTTGTCCTCAAAGATTCATTTGCAGATTCCATGAGAACAAGTTCACTTTATTTTCCTCTTGCGGCAATTATATCAGCCATTTCACCGACATTTTTCATTCCTGAAACTTCACGCATTTTAAACTTCATTCTGAATTCATGCTCAATTGCATCAATCAGATTGATATGCTCAAGACTGTCCCAGTCCTCAATATCTCCTGCCGTAGTATGTTCATCTATTTTCAGTTTACTGTCATCAAAAACATCTCTGAAAACGTCGGTAAGTCTTTCCCACAGTTCATTATTGCTCATAATTTTGCTCCCTCATTAACTTTTATAATATTGTTTTTATGCTTATAATTTTTTATATCAAGCTTCCATACACTGTCGCCGTTCCCGCTTAATGACAGATTCTCAAATCCGAAATCACGATACAGTCCGCTTACCATATTGTTCTTCTTTGTTTTATAGTAGTACCCGTATATAGTATCTATATTCTTCAGCCTGCATTCATCTGCCAGAGCATCAAGCATTGCATATTCCATATTTCTTTTAAGAACACGGCAACTCATAAGCCAAAGGTCAATATGCAGTTCATTTTTGTTTATCTTTCCGATAACAACTGATACAATACCGTTATCGCCGAACTTATCACAAAGTCTGCCGTAAAGTTCGATATACTCACTGCTTTTGTAAACTTCTTCTATCTCAGTTTGAGTATATCTTTTTGTGGTAAGGTTAAACTGATTGCTTTTATTTGTCAGCTGAGTTATTCTCTGAATATACACCGGCTGAAAATCTTCAATTACTGCCGTCATTTCCAGATTTCTGAGATAATCGTCATAGTCTGAAAACTCCTCCTGAACCTGACGGCGTTTTGCATTCGCCTTATACATCTCGTTTCTTGACATATCATCAGCTGAAAATGCTGTAACTTCAAAGAAACCATTCCTGTCCATCATTTTTATATATTCATCAGGTGAATCCATTTCCGGAGCATCACAGCCAAGCTGTCTGCTGACTATCTCACGCTCTGCCGGATTGTCATCTGCAAATACTATACTCTCCGGAAGTATATTCAGTTCTGACGCAATATTTCTGACATTTATATCTTTAGGATTCCAGTTTGCTTTTATAACGGCAAATTCATCCGGTTTCAGAACGCTGTCCGGATGATTCAGTCCCGCAATTGCATTTTCCTCATCATTTTTTGATGAAACTGTCAAAATCACTCCAAGCTGCGTCTGTTCCTTTATATAATTCTGAAAAGCAAGGTACGCTTCGCCTTCTGCTGTTTCATGACCTATCTCAATGCCTTCAACAGAATCATCACCGATGACTCCGCCCCAGAGTGTGTTGTCAAGGTCAAGTGCCAGAGCTTTTTTATTCTTTCCAAAAATTGATTTAATAATATTGGAAAGATTAAATGAGAAATCCGGTATAGCATGCGTGCTTAAAGCATACTTGTACATATACCAGTATTTTGGTTCTGCCCACCTGTCAAGACCATACGCTGAAGATATAAAATTTATATCATTTATATAAAATGAATCATGTTCTGCGGCATATTCGTAAAACATCAGATTAAGCCTGGAAATAAAATTTATACGTCCGTGAATATCCCAGCATTCACGGTTTCCAAGAGTACGGTAATAAGGCAGTTCAAAGTTATTCTGAATTACAGGACAGTCATAAACTTCACTCAGATGCTCCCACATAGATTCAAAATGATGATACTGCTTCTGAAGCATATTGTCAATATCAGCTTTATCAAGCGACATATTAAATTCAAAATCGGCAAGGTTTCGTGAAGTTGTATGAATAAAAATTATGTCCGGTTTAAATTCAGCCAGTTCCCTGTTGTCAAACATGGCGTCCTGCCAGTATTCAGCATATTCAGACTGATAAAACTCACATTCTATTCCCTTGTCAAGCAAAAACAAATCAAGCATGGAAACGATATCATTAGTTGTCGAGCCTCCCAGAACTGCTATCTTTTTATGTATTCTCTCAGTTTTGTCAGACAGAAGTTCTCTCCTTATCTTCTTTCTGTTTTTAAGGAGATATGCACTGTCAAACGGATATAACAATTCCTTCATATTATCACCCTTACTGTGTTCTGATGGTATCTATACACTCAAAATTGCTTCCTGTTGCACTGAATGTATTCATTGCAAAAAGAAGATCTGTTACTCCCCATTCCTGCATCTGTGCAACCGCATTCACCTCAAAATATCTCATATCTATTACATAGATATCTTCAAATGAACCTGTAAGGCAAGGAACAAGTGCGTTACCGTAGCTGTCCTTGACTATTGCAAGTTTTCTTCCGTTTCCGACATCTGTATGAACGTGTGTCACAACCGCATCAGTACCCATAAAAACAAGATACCAGCTGACAGGGTCTACATTATCAAGACTGATAATAAGATTTCCCTCATACTCATCTGTCATATCTGTCGAATAATAAGTCGTAGTGTACGTATTCTGCGGAATATAATATGTAAAATCCTCTGGATTATTCAGCAGGTCTGTATCCTGTGAATATCCGTACAAAGTACCGACATAGCCATGTTTCGTAACCTTTTCATACTTTGAAAGTGAAGCATAAGGTACTCCTGCCGTCTTTGCAAATTCTTCAGCAGCATAATATGCACCAAGCTGCGACCAATGGTGATCAGTCCTCTTGAAAATATCTTCATCCTTATGTGCTTTAAGGGCATTATATGCATCAACAGGAGTAACACCATCAAGATATTCATTTATATTTTTTATGTTATCTTCCTCACTCGCCGAAAGGTCAGAATATTTTTTCGGAAGATAGTATGAAACCGGTGTCGGGCAGACCATGGAATATACGTTGACATCACCAAGGTCAGATTTAAATGCATTTACATACTGTGCATACAGTTCCCCGTTATCATAACTTCCGCCATAGAGCATGATTCCCCTGTTATTGTAAACCAGAATATTGTTACTCATTTCGCCATCGATATTCGGGTCGTCAAGCGGATCTTCAGTAGGTTCTGTTGCTGGTTCTGACGATATGACACTGCTCAAAGTCGTTTTTGTGCTCTGACTGTTTTCCGCTGACATTACTGCTGTTGTCTGTTTCTTTTTATCTGATTTTACATTCTGCTTTACAGGAGTTCCATGTATTTTAACTTCCTCAGAACGCAGTCCGAACAGACTTCTTATATCCGCTGTCCATTCCTTGAATTTTTCACGTCCGGGAACTGTATCATTATAAAAATTCTCAATTCCGGAAGTATATTCCCCTGAAAAATAATCAGAAAAAGAAAATGAAGGCCATTTCGCAAGGGTACGGTTTTCAGTATCCGATATCTTCGGACGTTTTATAACAATCATACATACAGCAATCACAACAAATGTCATTGCACAGGCAATAACATTCACAGCCTTGTAGATCCTTATTTTTTTTCGTCTTTTCAAATTCAGTCTGCGGAGATATCTGCGGGCAGATCTGTTGTCTTTCTTATCGTTTTCCAATTCGTCTGCCTCCTAAAATCTGAAATACAAAAACGGATTATTGGTTGCATCAACAAGCATAACACTGCTGACAAGAATCAGTGCAAGGTTTACAGGAATACGCATAAACGTTGCCGCAACATTAACAGCAGAAGATTTTTCACTTGCTTTCTTTATAAGACCAGCTATCGGGAATGAACAGATAAGTGCCGCAATTATAAGATAAAAATTATTTGAAAATGCAAGAGATGAATATGTATCTGTAAGCCCGTTTCCATTCAGACCTATAAGATTTTTAAAGAAATTGCCAAGTTTTCCGAAATCCTCAAAATAGAATATACCAAAACCGATTATAATCACAATCTTGTTGTATATATGCCTTGCAGCCAGCGGTATTTTCTTCATCTTCTTTTTACCGATTTTAGTTTCAAGGAAAATGAATAGTCCGAAATAAAGTCCCCAGATTATGTAATTCCAGTTTGCACCATGCCACAACCCTGTGCAGAACCACACAAGAAACAATCCGCCGTACTTTCTTCTTTTCCCGAAAATCGGAACATACAGAAGATAATCACGGAAAAATGTGCTGAGAGAAATATGCCACCTCTGCCAGAACTCTGAAACGTCCTTGCAGATGAAAGGATAATTAAAATTCTCGTCAAAATGAAATCCGAATATTCTGCCCATTCCTATTGCCATATCAGAATATCCTGAAAAATCAAAATAAATCTGAAGGGCATAAACTGCCGCACCAAGCCATGTTCCCAGAACAGAAATACTCTTTATATCACCGCCGAAAATCGAATCAACAACTGTACTCAGATTATTTGCCAGTATAACTTTTTTGCCAAGTCCGACAGCGAGTCTTGAAAAGCCGCAGTAAAGGTCATCCATTGTTGTTTTTCTGTTGCTTATTTCCGCTTCAATAGTACTGTATCTTACAATAGGACCAGCAACCAGCTGTGGAAAAAGCGAAACATACATAAGAAATTTCGGATAGTTTTTCTGCACATCAACATTTTCCCAGTGCACGTCAATCACATATGATATCATCTGGAATGTGAAAAAGCTTATACCGATAGGAAGTCTTATATCCGGTACAGGCAGACTAAGATGTGTTACCGCATTTATATTTTCAACAATAAATCCGCTGTATTTAAATATCCCAAGCATTGCTATATCAAAGATTACCGCCGAAGTAACCGCAATTTTCCCTCCGGTTTTATCCCGATATTTATCTATGCATAATCCGAGAACAAAATTGACCGCCGCACTTGCAATAAGAAGCAGTACACAAAGAGGTTCACCCCATGCATAAAA
>USJI01000033.1 GCA_900554975.1 uncultured Ruminococcus sp.
ACCTGAACGGATTCCGCATAGAATCCGCTTCCGGGACGTGGCGTGATATAGCCCTCCGCCACAAGCTGTGCGTAGGCAGTTTCAACAGTTACTATACTTATTTTAAGATGCGAGGCAAGTTCCCTCTTGGACGGCAGCTTTTCACCGGCACTTATTTTTCCCGTTTCCAGTTCATTTTTTATATATTTGTAGAGCTGCTCGTAAAGGGGAATATGATTTTTTGAATCGAGATCAAACGTTAACATGAAAACCGACCTTATTATTTTTTCTGAAACTGGCTATTGAAACAATGTCAATTCAGTATTATTATTATAGCGTACTTAAAATACAGTGTCAAGAAAGACACACAGAAAGGTTTTGAAAATTATGGCAAACGAACGTTATAAACTCAATAAAGAACTCGCTCAGATGTTAAAGGGCGGCGTTATCATGGATGTTACAACTCCTGAACAGGCTAAGATTGCTGAAGCAGCCGGTGCATGTGCAGTTATGGCTCTTGAAAGAATTCCTGCCGATATCCGTGCCGCAGGCGGTGTTTCAAGAATGAGCGACCCTAAGATGATAAAGGGTATCCAGAACGCTGTTTCCATTCCTGTAATGGCTAAGTGCAGAATCGGTCACTTCGCAGAAGCTCAGATACTTCAGGCTATTGAAATAGACTATATCGACGAATCAGAGGTTCTTTCACCTGCTGACGACAAATACCATATAGACAAGACAAAGTTCGATGTTCCTTTCGTATGCGGCGCAAAAGACCTCGGCGAAGCTCTCAGAAGAATCAGCGAAGGTGCATCTATGATAAGAACAAAGGGCGAACCTGGTACAGGTGACGTTGTTCAGGCTGTAAGACACATGAGAATGATGCAGGCTGAAATCCGCAGACTTACTTCCATGTCAGAAGACGAACTCTATCAGGCAGCAAAAGACCTTCAGGTTGACTATACTCTTGTTAAGTCTGTTGCTGAAAACGGCAAGCTCCCTGTTGTAAACTTTGCAGCCGGCGGCGTTGCAACTCCGGCAGACGCTGCTCTTATGATGCAGCTTGGTGCTGAGGGCGTTTTCGTAGGTTCAGGTATCTTCAAATCAGGAAACCCGGCAAAGCGTGCAGCTTCTATCGTAAAGGCTGTTACAAACTTCAACGATTACAAGATGCTTGCTGAACTTTCAGAAGACCTCGGTGAAGCTATGGTCGGTATCAACGAACAGGAAATCCAGCTTCTTATGGCAGAAAGAGGAAAATAATGAAAATCGGTGTGCTTGCACTCCAGGGAGCGTTTATCGAACACGAAAAGATGCTCGAAAGTCTGGGTGCGGAAGTTTTTGAAATAAGACAGAAAAAAGACATTGAAACCCACATGGACGGAATTGTTCTTCCGGGCGGCGAAAGTACCGTTATGGGAAAGCTTTTAAATGACCTTGAGCTTATGAATCCTGTAAGGGATATGATTAAAAACGGTCTTCCTGCTTTCGGAACCTGTGCGGGACTTATCCTCCTTGCAGAAAAAATTGCTGAGGACGACATGGTTCACATCGGAACTATGGACATCACTGCAAGAAGAAATGCCTACGGCAGACAGCTTGGAAGCTTTGAAGCAAAGGCTGAGTTCAAGGCTCTTGGCGAAGTGCCTATGACATTTATCAGAGCACCTTACATTGAAAGTGTCGGTGCAAAGGCGGAAACTCTTTCCGTTGTTGACGGAAAAATTGTTGCCGCAAGACAGGACAAACAGCTTGTAACGGCTTTCCATCCAGAGCTTACGGACAGTACGGCAGTTCATAAGTATTTCCTTGATATGATAGGTTAACGATTTTAAGGGCGGCAGTTTGCCGCCTTTTTGTTTTTGTGACAACTGCTCTGTCAGCATTGTATTATCTTAAACAGTTTAGTAAACGGTCGAGCCTTATCTTTCTTAACCCATTAAATGAACAGCGAACTAAAAATGTTTGACAGATGACAGTAAAGCATGGTATAATTAAACCGACAATAAAAGTAAAAGGAGTCTTATTCTCTATGAGCAATACAAACAGTTATGAAAGCCCTTTCTGCACTCGCTATGCAAGCGAGGAAATGCAGTACATATTCTCAGCTGACAAGAAGTTCACAACATGGCGCCGCCTGTGGGTGGCTCTGGCAAGAGCTGAAATGAAACTCGGTCTTCCTGTTACTCAGGAACAGGTTGATGAACTTGAAAAGAATATTGAAAATATTGACTACGAAACAGCCGCTGCCCGTGAAAAGGAAGTACGCCACGATGTTATGGCTCACGTTTATACATACGGAAAAGCCTGCCCGAAGGCAAAGGGTATAATCCACCTCGGAGCAACTTCATGCTATGTCGGAGATAATACTGATGTAATCATTATGCGTGATGCTCTGAAAGTTATCAGAAGAAAGCTTATCAACGTTATCGCTCAGCTTTCAGATTTTGCTATGAAGTATAAGGATATGCCTTGCCTTGCATATACTCACCTTCAGCCGGCACAGCTTACAACAGTCGGAAAGAGAGCAACCCTCTGGACAAACGAGCTTCTCATGGACCTCAGGGAAATTGAACGCAGAATTTCCGACCTACAGCTTCTCGGTTCAAAGGGTACTACCGGTACACAGGCTTCATTTATGGAACTTTTCCACGGCGATACAGACAAGATAAAACAGCTTGAAAAGATGATTGCGGAAGAAATGGGATTTGAAAGCTGCGTTCCAGTTTCCGGTCAGACTTATTCAAGAAAGGTTGACTCGTTTGTTGTAAATGCTCTTGCAGGAATTGCTGAATCATGCAGCAAATTCTCAAATGATATGAGAATTCTCCAGTCATTCAAGGAAATGGAAGAACCTTTTGAAAAGAGCCAGATAGGTTCAAGTGCAATGGCTTACAAGAGAAATCCTATGAGATGCGAAAGAATAACTTCACTTTCAAGATATCTTATGATAGACTGCCTGAACCCTGCATTCACAGCAGGCACACAGTGGTTTGAAAGAACTCTTGATGACTCCGCAAACAAGAGAATTTCCGTTGCCGAAGCTTTCCTTGCAGCAGACGCTATACTCAACATCATGATAAATGTTACAAGCGGAATGGTTGTATATCCTAAGATTGTCCGCAAGAGAGTTATGGCGGAACTTCCTTTCATGGCTACTGAAAACATCATGATGGACGCTGTTGAAAAGGGCGGCGACAGACAGGAACTTCACGAGAAAATCAGACAGTATTCCATGGAAGCCGGCAAAAAGGTCAAGGAAGAAGGCCTTGAAAATGACCTTTGCGAGAGAATCCTTGCTGACCCTATGTTCATGATTACAAAGGAAGAAATGGACGCTATCATGTCCCCTGAAAACTTCACAGGAAGAAGTTCACAGCAGGTTGAGGAATTCGTAAACGAATTTGTAAAACCAATTCTTGATGCAAACAAGGATATCCTCAACGAAACATACGAAATGAAGAACTGACATCTGTTCAGATGAAATTTGCACAAAACCATACAAAAATTTTCAAAAAGATGTTGACAATTTGATAAATAAATAATATAATGATAATAATTGTCGGTGTAAGTGAAATTATACCGTAATAAGAACTTATGTGAAGTTCTAAAATGAAGATTAGGAGGCTTGAATGTGAAACAAGCAAAGAAACCGGTATTCTTTATAGTCTTTGCGCTTATAATTGTTTTTGCTGGTTCTGTCGTATTCGGGTTCACGTCCCAGTACGGCGACATAACCAAAACATACATAAAAGGCGTTAATGACATTCGTCTTGGTATCGACATACAGGGCGGTGTTGACGTAACTTTTGTTCCGGCTGACGGCGTTGACGCAACGGACGAACAGCTTGACTCAGTAATGGAAGTTATAAAGCTAAGACTTGCTTCGCTTAATATCAATGACAGCGAAGTTTACGAAGACAATGCCAATGACAGAGTAATCGTCAGATTCCCTTGGCAGGCAGGTGAAAAGGATTTCGACCCTGAAGCCGCTGTAAAGGAACTCGGCGAAACAGCTGTTCTGACTTTCAGAGTCGGAACCGACACAAATGAAGACGGCTCTCCGAAGGGCGACCTCGTTTTGCAGGGAAGTGACGTTACAAAGGCTGAGCCTATGCGTCAGCAGGAAAGCGACGGTACATTCTCCTATGTTGTATCGCTGAAACTTTCTGATACTGCAAAGGAAACTTTCGCAACTGTAACATCAACTATGGCAGGAACAGGCGAATCCATCTCTATCTGGATGGACAACACCATGATTTCTGCTCCGACTGTAAACCAGGCTATCACAGACGGTGAAGCGGTTATTTCAGGCAGCTTCACTGCGGACAGTGCAAAAAGCCTTGCGGACAAGATAAACTCAGGTGCACTTCCTTTCAAGCTTGAAACATCAAGCTTCAAGACTATTTCCCCGACGCTCGGAACAGGTGCGCTCAAAGCCATGATTATAAGCGGTATCATTGCTTTTGCATTCATTGCAGTTTATATGACATTCCTCTACAAGATTCCGGGACTTGTTGCCGCAATCTCGATTATCGGTCAGGTTGCTGTAACTCTTGCCTGCATCTCAGGCTGGTTCGGATTCATGCCAAGCTCAACACTTACAATCCCGGGTATTGCGGGTATTATCCTGACTGTCGGAATGGGTGTCGATGCAAACGTTATCACAGGCGAACGTATGAAGGAAGAACTTAATTCCGGAAAGAGCCTTGATACAGCTCTCAGATCCGCATATAAGAGAGCTTTCTCCTCTATATTCGACGGAAACCTCACAAGCCTTATAGTTGCTGTTATCCTTATGGCTGCATTCGGTACACCGGATAACTTCCTTGCAGGTGCACTCAACAAGGTTCTCAGCCTGTTCGGAATCGGTGCTACAACAGAGGGCGTTATTTACTCATTCGGCTTTACACTCTTTGTAGGTACACTTATGAACTTCGTTATGGGTGTATTTGCATCAAGACTTATGGTTACTTCACTTTCAAGATTCAAGTTCCTGAGAAAGAAGAAACTTTACGGAGGTGCAAGCAATGACTAAAGACGCAAAAAATGTATTTGACTATTCCGGAAAGAAAAAAATCTGGTTTCTTATTTCTCTTGCCCTGATTGCAGTAATTATTGTTGTTACAATCATAAAGGGCGTTGAAGTCGCTATTGAATTCAAGGGCGGTACTATTATTTCATATTCCTATGAAGGTAATGCACAGGTAACAGATGTTCAGAAGGATATCGAAGACCTGCTTAATACTCCTGTAACAATTCAGGAAGGTGAAAACCTCGCAAGCAGTTCAAACAGCGTTTCAATTTCATTCAGCTATGACCAGGGTCTGACAGCTGACAAGCAGAATTCACTTACAGAACTTCTTCAGGAAAAATTTCCTGACAACAAGTTTGAGATTCTTGATTCAAACGATGTAAACCCTACATCAGGTAAGGAATTCCTCACAAAATGTATAATCGCTTCCGCTCTTGCGGCTATCCTCATTATCGTTTATATCGGTTTCAGATTCAAGCAGATAAGCGGATGGTCAGCCGGTGTATGTGCGGTTCTTGCGCTTATCCACAACCTTATTTTCGTATTCGGAACATTCGTTGTTATGGGATATGAAATCAACGCAAACTTCATAGCTGTTATACTTACTATTTTAGGTTACTCTGTAAACGATACTATCGTTGTATACGACAGAATCAGAGAGAACACAGGACTTATGCCTAAGGCATCAGTTGCTGAGATAGTAAACATCAGTACTTCACAGTCTATGAGACGTTCACTGAGAACATCTATCACAACAATTTCAACAATGGTAATAGTAAGTATTGTTGCTTCAGTTTATCATGTAAATTCTATTCTCAGTTTCTCAATCCCTATGATTATCGGTATGACAGCAGGTACTTATGCCAGCCTGTTCATCGCTTCACCGCTCTGGGTTTGGTGGAACGAAAGAAAGTCATCAAAGAAATCCAAAAAATAATATTAAAACCGGAACTGAAAATGTTCCGGTTTTTTGTTTTATTCTGTGTTGTATCACATATTAAACCATTCAGTAAAATGTCGAGCCTTATGTAAATGCACCCATAAGATGAACAGCGAACTAAAAGTCTTTGCCAAGCTTTCTTCAGAAAGCGGCTTGACCTAAACTTCTTAAATGCAGTAGACAAACGGAGAAAAATATGATAAAATCATATAAGAAGAAAACAAGAACCCATATGCATGAAAAATGCGTATTCAGTTCAGATACAGAAAGGAACTTAAAAATGAATTACACAAAAATTACTGAGTTCAACGGAACTCCTGTTGTTGAATTTTCCGCCGGAGGTTATACCGCTATGGCGGCTTATGAACTCGGCTCAAACATTATAAGACTTCATGACGACAAAAACGGTGTTGAGTTTTTCCGTTTCAACAAGGATAATTCAGCCGATGTAATCAGACAGTCTTCTGAGGTATGGGGACTTCCTTCACTTTACCTCCCTAACCGTTTCGCTGACGGAATCCTGAAAACTTCTGATGCAGTTTATCACCTGCCTGTAAACGAAAAAGCTCCTTACAACAATCACATTCACGGATTTTTACAGAAGAGAGCACACACTCTTGTTGAACATTATGCCGATGATAACTGTGCAGTTGTTAAGACAATGTACAGATATGATGAAAATGATGAATTCTTCCAGTATCTCCCGATAAAGTTTACTGCGGAATTTACTTTCACTCTTTCAGAATGCGGACTGGAACACAAGGTAAAGTTCACAAACCTTTCTGATAAAATGATGCCGATTTCTTTCGCAACTCATACAACTATTAATTCCCCGTTTGTTGACGGCGGAAAGGAAGAAAATATCCGTCTTTTCGTTCCTGCCGAGAAAAGATGTCTGCTGAACAGCAGATGCCTGCCGGACGGCGAACCTGTTGCCCTTGAAGGTACAGACCTTGAATACTTAAAAGACGGCAGAAAGCCTGTTTTGCAGAATGTTGACAACGAAATGTATGTTACAGGCACTCAGAAACTCGGCGGACAGGATTTCCACGGAGTTATTGCAAAAGACCTCGAAAGCGGAAAACAGCTTGCGTATGAAGTTTCAGATGAATACAAATTCTGGATTATCTGGAACGACAAGGGATTCAACGGTTATTTCTGCCCTGAGCCTATGACAGCCATGATTGACGCTCCGAATCTTGAAATGCCTGCTGAAATGACAGGATACAGAGAAATCAAACCTCAGGAATCATTTGAGGCTTACCAGAGATTCTTCACTGTACTTTGAGGAAAATTCAATGGAAAACTGTAAAACCCTTCCCGCAGGATACAGGGAGATTTTCCGAATAAATCTTCAGAAGGACAAGAAAACTGCCGTACTCATAAATGCTATGGCATTAGTAATAATGATTCTTATGCTTATTCCCGCATTTCTGACAGCAGACGTTTCAAATGTATTCAGTTTATTTACAAAAGCCTATATGCCGCTTGTATACTGTGCCGTTCTTATCGGAGGAATGATTTTATACATGATACTTCATGAACTGGTTCATGGAATCTTTATGAAAAAATTCAGCGGTGTAAAGCCGAAATACGGTTTCACAGGACTTTATGCCTATGCAGGAAGTTCCGCTTATTTCAACAGAAAATGCTACATAATAATAGCTCTGGCTCCTGTTGTCATATGGGGAATAGTTCTTGCAGTTTTGCAGATATGCCTTTGTGGAATTTGGGCATGGATAATCTATTTTATCCAGATAGCCAATATTTCAGGGGCGGCAGGAGATATTTATGTCACCTGTAAAATGAGCCGTATGCCGGAAAATATTCTGGTAAATGATACGGGTATTGAAATGACAATTTATTCTGAATAATATTAAAGGTACGCATTACAGCGTACCTTTTTTATTTAAAATTTATGGGCCGCCCGCTCCGGGAAAGGAGTTAACCACTATGAAAACCATGAACATGATCTCCCGCCGCAGCTTCCTGAAGGCTGCTATGGC
>USJI01000034.1 GCA_900554975.1 uncultured Ruminococcus sp.
ACTATCGGCGTTCTTATAATGTATGAGATTATAAAGGAGGCGGGTCTCCGGCTCCCGAAAGCAATTGGCGGTGCTGTAAGCATTGTTGCAGGCATTATAATAGGCGACTGTGCCGTTGAATCAGGACTTATAAGCACTCCGCTTCTTACGGTTGCGGCTCTTTCGGTAATTGCAGGATTCGTCATTCCGGACCTGTCGCAGAGTATAACAATTCTCAGAATAATATTTGTCATATGCGGAAGTATATGGGGGCTTTACGGAATAAGCCTTTTCGGTGCGGCTGTTCTTTTCAATATGTGTGCTACCGAGGATTTCGGATTCCCTTATACCGCACCTGTTGCTCCGTTCAGAAAAAAAGCCATGGGCGATGTTGCTGTAAGGTCAGGTTTCAGGAAAATGCAGAGCAACAATTTTACTGTGGAGGAACTTTATGAATAAAATAAGCAGCAGACAGCTTTTTACACTCCTTATCGGAGTCAGAATGTTCAGTATCATATGCTCTGTCCAGCCGTCTGACGCTCAGCAGATGGCCGGAGCGGCTTTGTCAGTTGTCCTTCAGATACTGGCGGTTCTCCCGATGACCGCACTTTACAGGCAGGAAGATTTCAGTCTGAAAAAGGAAATGCTGATGGGTAATTTCGGGCGTATACTATATATACTGTTTTTTATAGTGTGGGGAGCGGTTTCGTTCAGCAATCTCTGGGGCGTCACAAAAAGCGTATACTTCCCGATAGACAGCAGTATTACCGGTTCGGTAATTCTCGCCGCTGTCTGCGTTTATACGGCATCACTCGGCATAAAATCAGTTTCAAGATATTCCGCTGTAATGTTCGGACTTATTGTTTTTTCTCTTTTTATAATGTTTACCGGAGCATATCCAAAAGCACAGCTTGCAAATTTCGCTCCCATTGTAAATTTTTCAGCCGTTTTAAAAAATGCACTGCGTGACTTTTCTATGTCAGGGGAACTCGTTATGATGTTTGTGCTTATGGAATTCATTCCTTCGGACAGAACAGAAAGCGTCATGCACTTTTTCACAGGAAAGCTTATCCTGACGGAATTTGTTGCCGCAATCGAAATAACCGTCCTCGGAAAGATAATGAACATTTCCGATTATCCTTTCTTTTCAGCAGGTGCATTTTCACAGCCTTTCAGCATACAGCGTGCGGATTCGCTCTACATGATAATCTTCACAATGCTTTGCGTAATGACGGTAACGCTCCAGATAATCCTTTCAGCATATATGATAAAGGAACTTCTGCCGGATATGAAATACAGCTGTCTGCTTTCCGCCGCACTGATGCTCGGTCTTTCATCGGCGGTAAATATTCTCGGTCTTGACCTTGTTCCGCTGACAGGAATTCTGATACTGCTCCTTGCAGTAATCATTCCTATTGTAATGTATATAAAGAGGAGGTTTGCAAAAGGTGAATGCAAAAAGAATAACTGCGGCACTGCTGCTTCTGCTGACGCTTAGCGGCTGTTCTGCCAGAACAGAAGTAAGAAACAAGAGCTTTATAAGGTTTGTGGGAATTGAATCCGGCGATGAAGTGACAGCCGCTGTTTCGCTCTATGACAGCGACGAAAAACTTGAAGGAAAAGGCGAAACCCTGTTTGCCGCCATTGCCGATTCCGAACGCTCTCAGGGGAAATCCCTCTTTTCAGGGCATATGGAACTTTTTCTCTCAAATCCGCAGAATATATATGAAAACCTTAAAACACTTATCCATAATAACAGAATCTCTCCTTCCTGCTCGGTCATCTGTACAGCGGAGGGTGCGGACAAACTTGTAATGGAAAGCGATGGCTCTGACATTTCTGATATGCTTGAAAGCAGCAGCCGCGGCGGACTTGTAATTAAAAAGAATATAAGCTCAGTTCTTGACGATATGATGGGTGCAGACGGAAAAGCCTGTGTTCCCGTCATAAAGGACGGCGATATTTTTATGGGCATTATAAGCCGGGACAGGCTTCTCGGAACGCTTAACAGTGATGAATCACGAGGGCTTTGCTGGCTGGGACACAAAATTGAAGATATTTACATTCCTGTCACAGTAAACGGTAAGGTGGTAAATTTCTATGTGCGGAAAAGCACTCCGAAAATAACAGCAGAAAAATCGGGCGATTCCATAAATATCACCGCAGAAATAAAGATAAACGGCAATCCCGAAGAAATGCAGACTGATACAGCCGCAGTAAAAGACAGCCTTGCCCGTCAGATTTCGGGAGTTTGTGCAAAGACAATCGCCAAAACAGTAACAGGAATGAAAGCAGACGTTTTCGGTATAGAAAAGAGCATGAACGCCAGAGGAATGTCAGTCGGAAACTGGGAGGAAATTATACCGCACCTTAATTTTTCGTATAGAATAAAAATTTCGGAATAACAGTTGACATTTGCTTATGCGTGTGATAGAATAAAACAGTAATAAATATTTGTCTTCGGGGCAGGGTGAAAATTCCCTACCGGCGGTAACAGTCCGCAAGCCTTCCGGCATGAACCGGCGAAATTCCGGTACCGACAGTATAGTCTGGATGGAAGAAGACTCAATAAGAACCTTATGGTTCAGCTGATAAATGCCCTCCGAAGCTTCTGCTTTGGAGGTTTTGTATTTTCATGCAAAACAATGCCCTGAATTTTTTCGGGGCATTTTCTGCTTTTAAGGGGCGATTAACTTGACTTGTGAAGAAAAATATATGAAAAGGGCTGTCGAACTTGCGAAAAAAGGCATGGGGTATACAAGCCCGAACCCTATGGTGGGAGCTGTTATCGTTAAGGACGGCAGAATAATCTCAGAGGACTATCACCACAGATACGGTGAATTCCACGCCGAGAGAAACGCCATATTAAACTGCAAAGAGGACATGACAGGTGCGGAAATATATGTGACGCTTGAACCCTGCTGTCACTACGGAAAAACTCCGCCATGCACAGAAGCTATAATACAAAGCGGCATAAAGCGTGTGTACATAGGCTCTGATGACCCGAACCCTCTGGTTGCGGGAAAAGGTGCGGAAATTTTAAAGCAGAACGGAATTGAAGTCATAAGCGGTATTCTGAAAGAGGAATGCGACAGGCTGAACAGACCGTTTTTCCACTACATAACCCATAAAACACCGTATGTTGTCATGAAATATGCCATGACTGCGGACGGAAAAATCGCATCGGCAAGCGGTAAATCCAGATGGATTTCAAACGAGCTTTCACGGGAAAATGTCATGAAAGACCGTATGAGATACACAGGAATCATGGCAGGCATAGGAACAGTTCTCAAAGACAACCCGATGCTCACCTGCCGGATTGAAAACGGACGCAATCCTGTAAGAATAATCTGCGACAGCAGGCTTAGAATCCCGAAAGACTGCAATATAATACAAACTGCCAAAGATGTTCCGACCATAATCGCCTGTACTGACAGTGCAGAATGTCCGCCGTGGCTTGAGGAAAGCGGAGTTAAAATAATCCGCACACCGTCCGCCGGCGGGCACACAGACCTGAATTTTCTTATGCAGAAACTCGGCAAAGAAAAAATTGACAGTATTCTTCTCGAAGGCGGAGGAGAACTGAATTTCAGTGCACTGAAAGCAGGGATAGTCAGTGAAGTAAACGCCTATATTGCTCCGAAAATGCTCGGAGGTAAAAACGCCTTCTCCCCTGTCGGCGGAACGGGATTTGACGACCCGGAAGTGTGCGTAAAGCTCGGCACACCGGAGATAACCACGTTCGGAAATGACATTCTTGTAAAATGGGAGGTAATATAGTTGTTCACAGGGATAATCGAGGAAATCGGAACAGTAACAGCAATAAAGAAATCTGCTCTTGAATCCAGACTCACCATCTCGGCTGAAAAGATATTCTCCGACCTGAAAACCGGCGACAGCGTTGCCGTAAACGGAGTATGTCTTACTGCATCTGTAATTTCGGGGAACACTTTCACAGCGGACGTTATGAATGAAACTTTCAGCAGAACTTCCCTTGCGGCTTTAAGCTCCGGCAGCCATGTAAACCTTGAAAGAGCCATGGCGGCGGACGGAAGGTTCGGCGGTCATATCGTTGCAGGACACGTTGACGGAACAGGAATAATAAAGGATATCCGCAAAGACGGAAACGCAGTATGGTTCATTATAGGAGCATCGCCAGAAGTTCTGAAATACATTGTCGAAAAAGGTTCGGTTGCAATAGACGGAATAAGCCTTACCGTTGCTGAGGTTACGAAAAATAATTTCAGCGTTTCTACAATACCGCATACTCTTTCGCAGACAATACTCGCCGAAAAGAAAACCGGCGATGCAGTAAATCTGGAAAATGACATAATAGGAAAATATGTGGAAAAACTTATGGGATTTACCAAAGGGAATAAAACAGATAAAGGCAGGGTTACACTCGAACTCCTTGCCAGAAACGGATACTATTAAAGGAGGAAACGAAAATAATGTTCAATACAATAGAAGAAGCTCTGGACGACCTCAGAGCCGGAAAACTGATTCTTGTGACAGATGATGAAAACAGGGAAAACGAAGGCGACCTTATCTGTGCAGCTGAGTTTGCCACAACAGAAAATGTAAACTTTATGGCAATGCACGCCAAAGGTCTTATCTGTATGCCGATGAGCGAAAAATATATTAAAAAACTTCGTCTGCCGCAGATGGTCGAAGACAATACAGACAACCACGAAACCGCTTTTACAGTTTCGATCGACCATGTAAGCACAACTACAGGCATTTCTGCGGCGGAACGCTCTGTAACAGCCATGAAATGCGTTGACGAAAATGCAAAGCCGGAGGATTTCAGACGTCCGGGACATATGTTCCCTCTGCTGGCACGAAAAAACGGTGTTCTTGAAAGAAACGGTCACACTGAGGCAACTGTTGACCTTTTAAGGCTTGCAGGACTGCATGAATGCGGACTCTGCTGTGAGATAATGCGTGATGACGGTACAATGATGCGTACTCCTGAACTTCACCAGATGGCTGAAAAATACGGGTTGAAATTCATCACGATAAAGGAATTACAGCAGTACAGAAAGGTAAATGACAAGCTTGTACACTGTGAAGCTGTGACAAAGCTCCCGACAAAATACGGAAACTTCAAGGCTTACGGTTATATAAACCTGCTTAACGGCGAAAATCATGTTGCACTTGTAAAGGGCGATATCGGTGACGGCGAAGACGTTCTCTGCCGTGTTCATTCAGAATGTCTGACAGGCGACGCTTTCGGCTCTGTAAAATGCGACTGCGGACAGCAGTTTGCGGCGGCAATGACACAGATAGAAAAGGAAGGCAGAGGAATCCTGCTCTACCTCCGTCAGGAAGGCAGAGGAATCGGTCTTATAAACAAGCTAAAGGCATACGCTTTGCAGGATCAGGGAATGGATACCGTTGAGGCGAACCTTGCCCTCGGATTCGATGAAGACATGAGAGAATACTACATAGGTGCACAGATTCTTCGTGACCTGGGGGTAAAATCGCTCAAACTTCTCACAAACAATCCGCTTAAAATAGAAGGTCTTTCAGATTTCGGACTGGAAATAAAGGAACGTGTTCCTATTCAGATGGAACCGACAGTCTACGATGAATTTTATCTGAAAACAAAGAAAAACAAAATGGGTCACATTTTAAATTACTGATAAAGGAGTCTTTAACATGAACATTTATGAAGGAAAAGTCGTATCGGAAAATATTAAAGTAGGAATCGTTGTTGCACGATTCAATGAATTTATTACATCAAAGCTTCTCGGAGGTGCTCTGGACGGTCTTAAAAGACACAATGTTTCAGAAAATGACATTGATGTTGCATGGGTTCCGGGAGCATTTGAGATTCCGCTTATCGCAAAGAAAATGGCTTCAAGCGGAAAATATGACGCTGTTATCTGTCTGGGAGCAGTAATAAGAGGTGCTACAAGCCACTATGACTATGTATGCAATGAAGTTTCAAAGGGAATCGCTTCTGTATCACTGAATTCTGACATTCCTGTAATGTTTGGCGTTGTAACAACTGACAATATCGAACAGGCAATCGAAAGAGCAGGCACAAAGGCAGGAAACAAGGGTTATGACTGTGCCCTCGGTGCAATCGAAATGGTAAACCTTATAAGAAATATCGAAGAGTAATCATGAATATTATCCTTGACTATGACGGAACAGTTCACGACTGTGCAAAAATCTATGTTCCGGCTTTCAGAAAAGGATATGAATATCTGACAGACCGCCGTCTTGCTCCTCCGCTTGAACTCAGCGACAGCGAGATAAGCGGCTGGCTCGGATATTCCGCCGCTGATATGTGGAACGGTTTCATGCCGCAGCTTGATGACAAATACAAGAAAATATGCTCGGAACTTGTCGGTGAAGAAATGATGAAGATGATTCTCGACGGGAAATCTGAACTTTACAGCGGTGCTGAAGCGGCACTTGAACAGCTGAAAAATGACGGTCACAGGCTGTTTTTTCTGAGCAACTGTTCCGATGCGTATATGCAGGCACACAGAAAGGCACACAGTCTTGACAGATTTTATACAGATTATTTCTGTACGGAAAATTTTGCTTTCCGGCCAAAACCGGAAATTTTTCCATTTATAAAAGAGAAATATGCAGGAGATTATATAGTTATCGGTGACAGATTCCTTGACCTTCAGGTGGCTGAAAAACATGGTCTGGATTCAGTCGGCTGCACTTACGGTTACTGCGGTGAACATGAACTGGACAGTGCAGACATTCTGGTAAATGACGTTTTGGAAATACCGGACGCTGTAAGAAATCTCGTGCAAAAAAGAGTTTGACAAAATCCCTGTATCTGAGTATAATATAATATAAAAGGCGTAGCAGTCAGAGTAACCTTTTATATGTGCATTACAGAGAGTTCCGCAGATGCTGGAAGCGGAATATGTGCTGAAAGATGAAGTGCGGCTGTCAGCCCGGAGCAGGAACAGGATATTTTTATTATATTAGTATGGCTCTGCGTTTTTCCTCGTTACGGATATTCAAGTTAGAAATCAGAGTGGAACCGCGGATAATCCGCCTCTTGACCTTTTCGGGCAAGGGGCAGTTTTTATATATTCTAAAAGAAGGGCGGTAAGATATTGTTTAAACAGCTTAAAGAGGATATTGCTCTTATTAAGGAACGTGACCCTGCTGCAAGAAGTTCTTTTGAAATATGGCTGACATATTCCGGACTTCATGCTGTTCACAGTTACAGAAGGGCACACTGGTTTTACAAAAAAAAGATGTTTACGATAGCCAGAATCATTTCACAGGTGTCAAGGTTCTGGACGGGTATTGAAATACATCCGGGAGCAACTATCGGAAAGGGACTTTTCATAGATCACGGTATGGGCGTTGTTATCGGCGAAACTGCTGAAATAGGCGAAAACTGCCTTATCTATCAGGGAGTTACGCTCGGCGGTACCGGAAAAGAAAAAGGGATTTTTTGCAAGATTAAGAAACAAATAAGTACTTAATAAATAACAGCATTGGAACCTATCGCCCCAATGCTGTTATTTTTATGTCTATATTACAGTCTGCAACCGGATCTCCGTTGATGTCCAGCGCATAGTTCACATGTACCGTGATCTTTTCATCCTGTTCTTCGAACCGGATATCTTTTGTAAAGACCCCGATCATCATCTCACCGTATGGTGTCTCATACTGTGTCATATTGATCTTATCTTTCT
>USJI01000035.1 GCA_900554975.1 uncultured Ruminococcus sp.
TTGCCCAGCCTGTACAGCCGGAATATCCTATAACCTGACCGTTTTTGACCTGTTGTCCGTTCTGAACAGCAACCTGTGACATATGACCGTAAAGTATGAGAGTTCCGTTTTCACAATGTATTTCCACATAATTTCCAAAACCGCCGTTACAGCCGCAGCTGCCGTCTTTAGGATAATTGTGTGTACAGCCTGTTCCGACTTCTACTGTGCCGTCTGCAACAGCCAGTATTTCAGTTCCGTTCGGTACCCCAAAATCAAGTCCCTTGTGAAACTCTACATTGCCGCCGCCCCAGTCCCTGTAACCAAACGGAGAGGTAATAAGGTTAGTCCAGTCAAAAGCAAACGGACTTGAAAAGGCTTTTATAGCACCGCCTTTACGTTCGTAATAATTCTTGTAAAGTTCCTTTTTTGCATCATTAAGATACTCATTGACTATTTCATCAAAGTTCTTTTTCTCCACGATGTTGTAATGCAGAGTTACTATCGTAACATCTTCTGTAACTGCTACTACATAAATATCCTTACCGTCTTTTGGATATCTGCCTATCATTTTGTAATTGTCCGGCAAAGGGTCTGGTACTGTACCGTCAGCATACTCAACATTATGGGTCTGCTTTTTGGTTTCAGAAGTAAATCCATACTCAATAGCGTACATTTCCGTGAAAATCTTAGTTATAAAATCTTCAACATCTTCAAACTTCCAAGGACCATAATAAGCTGAGATAAATGACAGCAGCTTATTGTTATCGTCCATAATATCAGCGGTTTCTGCTTTTTTCTCGTCATATTTGTCTGTAATTTCATCAGGCAGTTTTCTGTGCTTTTCCTTCAGAGCCTGTGTAAGTGTCTGCCAGTGCAGATTCACACGGGTAATGTCATTTTCATCAGCCGGATATGTAGCATAGACATCTCCCATTACACCATCCATAAAATTAGCCGATGAGCTGAAACAGAATGACATAAGCAGAACAAAACGTATAGTCATGACGAACTGGATAAAGTTGTTGACAATGCTGTTAAAACACATAACAGAATAACCGGTCTGAAACAGGAAGTTCCTGTGGGACAAAAAATAAGTCCGGCACAAAGCAAAGGCGATATAATCGGCAATACTCCATACAGAAACATTGAAAATAAATCATATCTCAAATTTTCGTCAGTAATTGCTCCGAAAATCTCAGATATACTTACACAAAAAGGAATTCCGTTTTCCGGACGTGTACAGTCCAGACTTACAACTTTTACAGTCAACAGCAAGGACTTGGAAAAGCTCCGTAGTATTGCCAATGCGGTGACAAATGATTATGTCAACCGAAACAGTCCGCAGATTATTCCTTCACTTTCAAGCACAAAACAAAAGACTGTCGGTCAGAGACAGTCTGTAGAAATGGCACTATAAAGATTAGAACGGAGGAACAAATTAAAAATAATGGAAATCAGATATTTTATTACTGATGAATCCAATTTGGGTTCATTGATTATCGGCAAGCTTAATCCGGATGAAATGTTTTTATTACTTGGGAAGGTTTGTATAGAAAAATCAAACAAATCCGAGATTATCGACTTCTTTGTACAAGAATTTCATTTTTGTATTGAAGCTTCAAATATTGGATTTGTTCAATTAAATACAGACGAAAAATTTCCATATACATATTATAATTTGGTTTATGAACATCTGGCAGACGAAAATGGTTATTTTTATGCGAATATTTCTGAAATCAGAAATTGTTTTGATAAAAGCGATTGTAAATATATGCTACGGTCTATCAATGTTGCTGATTTCAAGAAATGCAATTTTTCTTGAATCATTAATTATGCCATTGTAAAATTTCTTTTGTTCTATGACGTTACTATTTCGTTTTTCTATAATATTAACATTTATTTTGGTAAAAACGAGGTGTTTATTTATGCTATATAAAATAAAAAGTATTCATTTTTCGGATAATGATTCTGTGTACGTTTCCGCTGGTTATAGCGAAATGGTTATGCGATATCTTATTGCCTTTATACAGTTTGAGTTCGATATTATAGCAAATGGTTATGGTTTAAGTCCTCTGCAAGTAGGATTTATTTTAAATAGTGTTTATGGATTTGAAATTATAAATCCAACGGATGGTTACATTGTAATTGATATGTTTGAAATATGGGAGAGATATTGTGTGGCGGCGTATTTAATACTTAATATCGGAATGTTTCAAAATGACAAACTCAATAAAGAACTTATAAAGCAATTCCGCTATATACTAATGGAATAGAAATAAAGTGATGAAATGACATTATTTTATCGGAGACAGTCTGTAGAAATGGCACTATAAGGATTAGAACGGAGGAACAGGAATGACAAATATAGCAATGGATAATTTTCTTGATATTATAAAAATCATGTTGCCGATTATTCCGTCAGTAGCAATATCTTTCAGTGCCTTATCAAACAATTCTAAGCTATATAAGTGTTATGAAATATTGTGTATTCTTTTAGGTTTTACTTTTTTTCCTTCTAATGAATATGTAGGTATGACTGTAGGAGTTTTTGTGTGTTGTGTCATTTACATGAATTATGAACGTGTACATAAAGGAAGACCACCAGGCAGTTTAATTTTCCCGTGTTTATTTTTCTTTAATTTATCTTCTTTTTCAGGTGTTAGCAAATTTGAAAATATATGTATGTTAATGTATGCTTCTGTTGGCAGTATATATATTGCAGGCTTAGCAATAAAAAAAGATAATAAGGATTTTCTGATGAAACATGAAAAATTCTGCATTCTTGTATCAGCGTTAATTTTTATAAGTATAAAAATTATTTTCTTGTTATTTACAGATAATCTAATAATTCAATAATGCTTTTTAGAATGTCCCATTTGCTGATATCATCACTTATTTGTTCGGTGGTTAATCCTACTTTTAGAAATGAGGTGATAAAATGACCTTATTATATTACACTCTACAGTGTTTAGAAGAAAATGGTAAAACATTAGCCGATGTACAGTGGATTGGAAATAATAATTTCTGTATAGAAATCAGCGATTTCATTACACATTCACAAAACCTTGAATTAGATGATTGTAAGGTTAACGGTGTATCGTTGGAAACATTACCAACTGATTTATATATTGTCGGAAATGACTTTTGGCTTGCCAGACCGGTAATGTATAATGAGGATTTACGTTATTTAAGTGATGTATGGATTTTTAATACTAAGCCTGAAATGCCAAAAGCAATAAAAAAAATAAGAACTCTATCAGCAAAACAGCTTCCGAAAAACGAGAAGTGGGAAGGATTTAAAGTGACACTTGAGAATCTTGTAGAAAAATAAGCTGTTTAATATATTATAGCATAATTTTGTATAATTTCAAATATAATCATTTTCTTTATATAAATTTATAAATAAGGACGGTGTTAAAATGGTATTTAAAAAAATACAAAAAGTCGAAAATGACTTGGCAGAATCGAAGGAAAGGCTTACATCAGATATCAGTTACTGGACAGACTTCCTGAAAACTCTGTCATATCATTACAAGCACACATTTGACGAGCAGATAATGATACACAGATATCACCCTGAATTCAAAGCCTGTGCTACATTAAATGAGTGGCGAAATATGGGGAGAAGTGTTAACAGTAATCTTTCCAATAGTGTTGCAACGGTATATAACGGCAAAATGCACTATTTAATTGATATCACCCAGACCACAGGACAGCGTAAGCCTTGGGTATGGGAAATTAATGATACAAAGCTCAATGTCACTTACAGCAATACCGTAAGTGGCTTATTAGCTGCAAAGCATAATCTTACTTCCGAAACCTTTGAGGAACGGATTTACGAGCTTGTTTTAAACTATACTTCAAAGCATCTGGATGACAAAGAACAGGACTTTATCAGACTTGTATCAGAGTCTGCCGCATACGCTGTAATATATCGCTGCTGTCCTGATGAAGCAGAACCTTCACTTGAGAATCTGACTGCACTGGATAAATATACAGCAGACGAAATAGGCGAAGCAGTTACTAAAGTGACATCGGCAATATTTGCTGAGATAGAGCCGCTTGTCAAATCAGAAAGGAAAAAATCAATAGAAAATCTCAGGAGGAATGAACATGGAAAAGATAGAGAAGATAATAAACGGAGTACGGAACGTGATGAATCCAATGACCGGGGAATTTATGCCGGACACGATAGTGGACAAAGGAATGACCTGCATACTTCACGAGGAGCAGTTTCTGTATTATCCGTATCTGGAGATTCCGCCGGAAGAGATAACATGGGAGGAACGTCAGGAATTTCTGGAGATGTTAAACGAAGCGGATATGGAAGAGAAACAGGAAATAGAACAGAAGGGATTGTCGGAAGCAACATTTACGACAATAGTTCCGGAAGAAATGATACCGGAATTTTACAAGACAGCTCAGGGATACTACAAGCGGATTCCACAGGAATTACAGGAGCAGATACCACACGGGAAATACGTGACACTCAGGAAGGAATATCTTCTGAAGGAGCAGCCGGAACAGTACAGCTACTACAAAATGATAGGACAGCTGAACAATCATCTGACAGGGATAAATCTGCAAGCTCACGAAATGGAAGATATGATAAAGCAGAAACTCATGGAAAACAGTCAGGAATACAAAGCGGCGGAGGAAAACGGGGATTACATGACGAAAATACAGCTGATGAACAGCTTTATGAAAACAGCAGAGGAAGAAATTCTGAACGAAGTGATATACAGATAATCGGAAATACTCCTTACAGATATATTGCTAAAAAGACTTACAGAAAATATCCAAAGGAAACGGGACTTAGAATAGCTGAAGAACTCGAAAAAAGTAATATTAAGTTTTCCGGTAAAGTAACAGATGAATCTATAACATTTACTGTAGGCAAGGCGGATATAGATAAGTTTGAAAGTATTTCACATGAAATTTCAGGAGAAAAAGAAAAATTCGCCAATGGCGAACCGGAGAAAAGCGATATAACACAAGCTGATATTGACGTTCTCAGAAGTCTTGAACCAAGAAAGAGTATTCTGAATTTTACAGCTGAAGAAATCAGTCTTACAGAGAAATGGCAGAAACGCTTTGATTCAGACATACATGAAAAATCACCATATTACAGAGCCGTTAATGGTGACTGGCGAGAAAGTGAAGATTCAAAGGTTGACATTATAAATGTTGAAAACAGAAACGCTGATTTTAAGAGCGTAAGCGATGATATAAAAAATCAGACAATTCTTCGTGGAAATGTAATTAACGCTGACACAAAATGGTCAGTTCAGGTAAGCAGGCGTGGTTTAGAAGATAGCCTTACATATGCAAGAAGGCACGACAATTCTGCTGTTTATAACATTCTGTACAATATTCAGGAACTGGTTGAAAAAAGTGTTCTGCTCGACAGTGTTGTATCTGAAAAAAATAACAACAATAAAGCGAATAATACAGCTTTTATGCATAAAATGTACAGTGTTTGCAGAATCGGAAATGAACCGTATATAGCCAAACTTGCTGTAGAAGAATTTTCAGATAATCAGAACGGAACGCTGAAACGGCTGTACAATGTTCAGGATATAAAAATAGAACCACTAAGGCACGCAGCGTTCACCGATAAACAGTTAGCACTTTCAGTCCTTAATGGTACTGATGTAAGTATATCAGATTTATTCAAAATTGTCAAGGATACTGACAAGGAATTTTATGTAAATAAAAGAGATAATGAAAAAGATATTGAGATTCCTGTCAAAGACAATCTTGAATTCAGTCTGGAGTTTTCTGAAAGTTATGAAGTAGGAATATTTCAGGAAGAGTATCTGAAAGGTGAACCTGTTTCCTTTGCACTTGGAAATGCTCTGCTTGAATATCTTGATGAAAAACAACATATTGAACGTGAAATTCCGGAGCTTAATGCAGGTTGGTATCATAAAACAGGATTCAGAGTAGATGCTGTTATAAACGGCGAAGAATTCGGCTATGAGGGAAGATATGATATAGGTGACGGCAAGGATAGTGGAAACGGTACAATAGTAAACCATATCCGAGATTACAATGAAATTATGGTTAAAAAAAATCCTTATCATCTGGATGCGGAGGAAATAAAGGCAAAACAGGAGGTTCTGGACAAATTTATTCCTTTCCTTGAAGAACATTCTGCTTTGAATGAGAATGAGCAAAATATATTTAATGCTTTCAAAGAGAAATATCCGATACGCCATGAAGCTGTTCTTCAGAAGTCTGAACTGCAAAACGCAGCAGTTGAAAGCACCGCAGATTATTCCAATGCAGTATTCCATAGTGAAACAATCGATAACAATGTGCAGAATGCAGACGGTACTTATGGTAAAACGAAAGAATTTTACCGGATTGTCATTGACAATGATGGAATAATAACACCTTACAATGATAACGTTTATGATTCCTTTGAAGAAGCACAAAATGCCATATCCGAAAATTTATCTCTTACTGAAATTACATATGATGATATAATCAATCGGGCATACAATGCTCGTAATCAGACCACAGCAGAGAAACCTGAAGTATTGGATGATATTTATTCAGAACCTGAAATTGAAATACAGGATTCTGCTGTATCTGCAATTGAAAATAATGAATTTGAAGAACAGATTCCACTTATGGGATTTGCAGAGCCTTCTGAATCCGTCAATTCCAGAGAGCAAATAATTACCAGTGTGCTAATGAGCGGCAGCGGTTTTGAAGATGGAAAGTTCAGGATACATAATTACCTGAAGGAGAATCATAGTATATCGGAAACAGCAAAAATGCTGAAAGATGAATATGGTAATGGCGGTCACAGCGGAAATAAATATTATTCTTTTGTGGACTATGACCCAACAGGCATAAAAATCACTCTTAACCGGACACAGGCATCAGAAGAAGGAAAAACTATAAATCTTTCATGGAATGAAGCGGCAAAAAGAATAATAAATCTTGATAAAGAAGGAAAATACATTACTCATAGCGATATTAAAAATCGTATAAATCAGGCAGATTACTATATAAACACAATTTCACCTGACAGTAATGACGATTATCATCAGAATAAGCTTAAATGGGCAAAGTCAGTACTTGAAGAAAACGGCATACCGGACAATAATATGACGATAACTGAGGATATGTATCATACAGACAATCCTTATGTACTGGCAATAAAAGGAAAAGGCAGTCTTGCTAAAATTGACGTTGAACCAAGCGATGAATTATGGAAAAGACTTGCGGAAAAAGGATTGAAAAGACAGGAGGACAGTACTGACAGGATAATTTTTGATACTGATAATCAGAACTGGAACAGATTTGCAATTCCTGACAAATGGGAAAATATATTCAATAATATTGACATTTCCATGGTACTTACTCCTGAAGAACTGAAAACAGCTAAGAAAGTTGCTGAAAAGGTTTTAGGTCACGGCGATAAGGAAATTGAAGATAACATACAGCCGAATATTTTTTCAATAAAAGAAGATAACTTTGAACTCGGCGGAGCAAAATCAAAGTTCCGAAAAAATATTGCTGCAATTCAGACAATGAAAATTATTGAATCTGAAAAAAGAAATGCTTCACCTGAAGAACAG
>USJI01000036.1 GCA_900554975.1 uncultured Ruminococcus sp.
AGATGTATGATGCAGCCGTAACTGAATCAATCCTTGTAAAGGAGTAATTTCCTGTTACAAGACCGCCTGCGGCAATGGCTGATGCCAGAAAGCAGGATAATAATTTTTTCAGCTTCATGATTTTCTCCATTCTGCCGTATTCAACGACGAAATATTATTAAGGCAACACCGTACAAAGCACGCCTAACGGCTTTGCACAGCATCTGCTGACAAATTTTCCGTCATATTACACAGAAGCTCCTTGCAATACGCCAGTATTCCTGCGTCGTTTCTATGCAATCTGCCGAAAAATTTGTTGGCGCATCTACCGTACAATCTTTGTGCGGTATTGCCTTAAAAAACAAAGGACGTACTGTTTAACGCAGATACGTCCTTTTTATATATTTTTCTGTACTCAGATTCAGATATCGTTTCTGATAATATCGTCAAGAGTTTCTCTCTTTACAGCAACTCTTGATTCGCCGTCCTTAATGAACACAACAGCCGGCTTTGGAACTCTGTTGTAGTTTGATGACATTGAATAGTTGTATGCACCGGTTGCACAAACAGCAATAATATCGCCCGGTTCAGCTTCCTGCAAAGGCATTCCCTCACCGATAAGGTCGCCGCTTTCACAGCATTTGCCTGCGATTGTAACCTTTGTATCTCTCGGCTTGTCAGCCTTGTTTGCGACAAGTGCTTCATATTCTGATTTGTAGAGAGCGTATCTCGGGTTGTCTGTCATACCGCCGTCAACGGATACATATGTTCTGATGTTCGGTATATGCTTGATTCCGCCGCAGGTGTAGAGAGTGATTCCGGCAGGGCCAGCCATTGAACGTCCCGGTTCGATAAGAATAAACGGAAGCTTTATGTTCAGTTCCGAGCAGCTTTCCTTGACTGCAACAGAAACCTTTTCCATGTATGCTTCATAAGGTACAGGGTCATTGTCTTCTGTATACTTGATACCGAATCCGCCGCCGAGATTAAGTTCAGAAACCTCGTGGCCAGTCTGTTCCTTTATGTCAGCAATGAATTTAAGCATAACCTTTGCGGCTTCCACAAACGGGTCGATGTCAAATATCTGTGAACCGATGTGACAGTGAAGACCCTTCAGGTGAATATTCGGGTGGGTGAGTGCAATTTTAACGGCATCCATAGCTTCGCCCGTTTCAAGAGCAAAACCGAACTTGCTGTCAATCTGACCGGTTCTTACGAAATCGTGTGTATGTGCGTCGATACCCGGCTTGATTCTGAACATGATATTTGCAGTAACGCCCTGTTTTTCAGCAATTTTATCAAGTCTTTTCAGTTCATAGATATTGTCAACTATGATTCTGCCGACGTTGAGTTTTACTGCGTATTCCAGTTCCTCGTCAGTCTTGTTGTTTCCGTGGAAGCAAACCTTGTCAAAGTCCGCACCTGCTTTGTAAGCTGTGTAGAGTTCACCGATTGAAACAACGTCCAGACCGATTCCTTCGTCCTTCATAATTCTGCACATTTCCATACAGCAGAATGCTTTGCTTGCGTAACACACAAGACCTTCTCCGCCGTAGAATTTGTCAATACTGCTCTTGAAGCTTCTGCAATGCTTTCTGATAAGGTTCTCGTCCATGACATAGAGAGGTGTGCCGTATTTCTGAGCAAGGTCAACGGTATCCATACCGCCGACAGTCAGATGTCCCTTTTCATTCACATCAAGATTTTCTGATACAAACATTTTAAACATCCTTTCAATTCTTTTTTACTAAGCCTGTGGTGAGTCCTCACAGGCAATCTCCTCTATAATATCCCTTACTTCCTCAACTCCCTCAAAGGTCTGTGAGGAGAATGGAATCATATGTATCTGGTCGGAAAACGGGATTTCCGTTTTGAATGCTTCCAGACGTTCAAGCCTTGCCATTTTTTTCAGCTTGTCAGCTTTGGTAAGTATTATAACGAAAGGAAGCTCTGCCTCCACAAGATAATTTATCATGTGTATATCGTCCGCAGAAGGTGCGTGACGCATATCAATCAGCTGGAACACAAGTCTTATGTCCCTGTCCGAATTCAGATATCCCTCAATAAGCTCAGACCACCTGCGCTTTTCAGACTTTGCAATCTTCGCATATCCATATCCGGGCAGGTCTACAAAATAGACATTTTCCAGACTGTAGAAATTTATGGTAGCCGTCTTTCCCGGAACCGAACTTACTCTCGCAAGATTCTTCCGGTTGAAAATCTTGTTTATGAGGGTTGATTTGCCGACATTCGACCTTCCCGCAAATGCAATTTCCATGCGGCTGCAAGGCGGAATCTGCGAGAATGTTCCGTATGCTGCTGAAAATTCAGCTTTGTTGTAGTTCATCAGTTTCTCCTTTTCAAGATGTTACAGATGCGTTGCTTCCCTCGGGCTGTTCTTCCGGAGGAATTATAACAGTTTTGCTCCTGCTGTTTGTCCTGACATTTTTGGTACAGAGAGCGTTGTCCAGAACCTCCTCAAGCTTTGATGCGAGTATGAATTCTGTCGATGCCTTTACGGTTTCATCAACCTCATCAAGGTCACCCCTGTTTGCCTTAGGAATTATAACAGTATGTATTTCTGCCTTATAAGCCGCCATTGTCTTTTCACGCAGACCGCCTATCGGAAGAACTTTTCCATGAAGTGTGATTTCCCCTGTCATTGCAACGTCGTGTCTTACAGGAATTCCCGAAAGTGCGGATACCAGGGCTGTCGTCATTGTAACACCGGCGGACGGTCCGTCCTTCGGCACAGCCCCTTCCGGAGCGTGGATATGTATATCCTTTGTCTTGTAAAAGTCCGGAGCGATACCGTACTTATCCGCAACACTTCTCACATAACTTACTGCAAGCTTTGCGCTTTCCTTCATGACATCGCCGAGAGAACCTGTTATTTCAACAGCACCCTTGCCGTCCATGACAAGCACTTCAAGCGGCATCAGGACACCGCCCACCTGAGTCCATGCAAGACCGTTTACTTCACCGACTGTATCTTCGGAAATCTTTTCATCGTCAATATATTTTTTCGAGCCGATATAGCTTTCAAGGTTTTTAAGTGTGAACGTAACCTTCTTTGAATCCCCCGAAACAATTTCCTTTGCGGCTTTTCTGCAAAGACGTGCAACAGAACGTTCAAGGTTTCTTACACCTGCTTCTCTTGTGTAGTAATCTATAAGGCTGTAAATTACCGCATCATTTATTTTAATCTGAGATGCTTTCAGACCATGCTTTTTAATCTGTTTCGGAATCAGATGCTTTTTGGCAATCTGGAACTTTTCCTCTCTTGTATAGCTGGAAAGCTCTATAACTTCCATTCTGTCAAGAAGCGGCTGAGGAATTGTATCTGTCGTGTTTGCCGTTGTCACGAACAGAACCTTGCTAAGGTCAAACGGAACTTCTATGTAATGGTCCCTGAATTCCTTGTTCTGTTCGCCGTCAAGAACTTCCAGCATAGCTGATGCAGGGTCGCCCTTGAAGTCGCTTCCCATCTTGTCAATCTCGTCAAAAAGAATAAGCGGATTTCTTGTTCCTGCCTGCTTCATGGCATTTATGATACGTCCCGGCATAGCCCCGATATACGTCTTTCTGTGACCTCTTATATCAGATTCATCACGAACGCCGCCTAAAGAAACTCTCACATATTCTCTTCCGAGGGAATGCGCAATCGATTTGCCTATTGAGGTTTTTCCCACTCCCGGAGGGCCTACAAGACATATTATCTGCCCTGTGACATCAGGTTTAAGACAATGAACAGCTATGCTTTCGAGGATTCTCTCCTTGACTTTTTTCAGTCCGTAGTGGTCTTTGTCCAGAACAGCCGCCGCTTTCTTTATGTCGGTTTTCTCTTTGGAAAGCTTGTTCCACGGAAGTTCCAGAACAGTGTCAAGATAGTTTCTGATTACGAATGCTTCCTGAGATGACGGCGGCATTTTCATCAGCTTTTCGGCTTCCTTATGGAGCTTGTCAGCTATCGGCTCATCAAGTCTGAGCTCGAATATTCTGTCCATGTAGTCATAAGCTTCTTCCGGAGTTTCGTCCTCTCCCAGCTGTGATGAGATAACCCTCATCTGTTCACGGAGATAATATTCACGCTGATTCTTGTCGATATTGTTTCTTACTTCATCCTGTATTTCCTTTTCGATTTCGAGTACCTCGACTTCGTGAACGAGGTCTGCATATAGCATACCAAGTCTTGCAAGAATGTTCGATTCTTCCAGAAGCCTCTGTTTTTCCGGTACTTCAAAATTCATATTGTATGCAATATTTTCAAATAGTTTGTAAGGGTCGTCCTGACACATTATAGAGCTCAGAAGCTCTTTCGGCATTCTCGGAACTAGTTCGCAGTATCTTTCAAACACATCCTTTATAGAACGCATAATTGCGGTAAGTTCCACTTCGTCGGGAACAGAGCGGCTGTAATCCGGAAGCTTTTTAAGCACACAGCTAAGCATTCCGTCTTCGTTTACAGTTTCCTTTATCTTAGCTCTGTAAAGTCCCTCAACAAGAACTCTCATCACATTGTCCGGAGTTTTAAGCGTCTGTCTTATTTCAGCAACAACGCCGATACGGTAAAGGTCTTTATCTTCGGGTTCTTCAACAAATATATCCTTCTGAGCTGTCAGAAATATAAGTCTGTCATTTTTAAGTGCATATTCAACTGCTTTGATAGAAATTTCTCTTGCAACGTCAAAGTGCATGACAAATCTTGGAAAGCACACAAGACCCCTCATAGCAACTGCCGGCAGTATCAATTCTTTGTTTTTGTTATCTTCCATAGCTTATCTGAATACCCCCTTAGGATATTTTCTCCTTTCACAGAACCGTATTTTCCGATACAGTTCGTTATAGTACACTATATTATATCTTATTTTTTCATTTTTTGCAAGTCTGACGGGAAATAAATATATATATTACACATATTAACCTTGTCTGCACCAAATTGATATTGATAAATTCAGGAAAATGTATTATAATAGTTAGAGTTTAATTCATGAAAGGAAAAATAAATATGTTTGCTGACTTTACAGAATTTATGGGCGAACTGGCTGACAGGCTTTCTGCATTTAAAGAAATAGTATCTGCCGCCGGACTGCTCGTTGTTGATGTATGTGCACTCGTAATAATCTGTTTCTGTGCCAAAGAGAAAAAGACTGTTCAGAAACAGTGGGGAAAAGCCGCCAGAAATATGGTTCTTACTGACATGAGCGGTGATTTCACCTTTACGCTCAATGCACAGGAGATACTGATGGGAAGGCATATTTCCGCCGACCTCCGGTTTCCCGATATGTCTGTTTCGAGATATCATGCTCTGCTGAGTCTTGAAGACGGAATCTGGACTATCACAGACCTTGATTCCACGTCCGGAACATTTGTTAACGGACAGAAAATAAAGCAGAAAAAGCTCCGGAACAACGATGAAATAAAAATCGGGAAAAAAATTCTTTACATAAGGAGGGTGAGAGCATAAATGTACAAAAACGGATTATTCTACGGCGGAATCACGATGCTGTCGCTCCTGACACATATTTCGCTGCTTGCGGTCGTATTCGCCAAAGGCAACTATGAAAGTATACTCAGTCCGCTTGTTCTTTCGGTGGCTGTGCTGGGACTTGACATCGTTTATTTCTGCATTCTGAAATTCCTCAGACAGAATACATATACATTTGATATACTCCTCATAACGCTTCTCAACATGAGCGTCATATTCCAGTCCTGTTTTGGTAAGGTCGGTTTTGCGGTAAAGCATTTTGTGTTTGTTGTTGCCGCACTTGTTCTCTGTCAGGCAGGGTTTAAGCTTGTTCAGGACTATCGTATGATAGAAAAACGTAAATATATTTTCTATGGTATTATCGGCGTGCTGATAGTTTCGATACTACTCTTTACGGGAAGCAGGGGAATGTGGATAGACCTTGGTTTCATAACCATTCAGCCGTCTGAATTTTTAAAGCCTTTCTTTGCACTCGTCTTTGCGACTTCTCTCGCAGAACAGCAGAAGAAAAAGAAACTTATCGGCGGCATTAAGGTAGTATATGACAACTGGATTCTCTTCGGCATTACCGGTGCTATCGTCCTGCTCCAGTGGTGGTGCAGAGATCTCGGAAGCCTTCCGACATTTGCAGCCGTTGCCGCCTGCGGATTCATCATGAGAATCTGCTACCCGAAAGCCAAGCTCTCCAAAAAGCTTCTTATAGGAATCGGTGCGGCAGGACTTGTTGTAATAGTAATCGCCCTGAAATTTGCTCCGTCCTACGTTCAGGACAGACTTCATGTTGACATATGGAGCGACCCTACCGGAAATGGTTGGCAGCAGTGTCAGGCGCTTATCGCAATTGCCGAGGGCGGCTGGTTTGGAAAAGGTCCGGGATTCGGAAGACTTTATAAAGTTCCTGCGGCTGACACAGATATTGTCTTCTCCTCGATCTGCGAGGAATGGGGACTTCTCACAGCACTGCTTGCAGTAGTCATGATAATGCTTGTAATCGTGACCTCTCTTATAAACAGACCACGCTCATATTTCCATACGACGCTTACAGTCGGTGTGTGTGCGGTATTTATCGCCCAGATGGCACTTAACATTTTCGGTTCATGCAACATGATTCCGTTTACAGGTGTTACAATACCGTTTATCTCAAATGGCGGAAGTTCCATGCTTTCCTGCGGACTTATGGCAGGATTTCTCAAAGCAGGTCAGGCGATGGTTTACCCCGTCCCTGAAAGACGACCGGCACCGGCCAGGAACAGGAGGACAGCATGAAAAGTTTAAAAAGGGGAAGTACGCTTATAACACTGATGCTCCTTGTGTTTATTACAGGACTCGAACTTCTTGTTGCGAAGATACAGATGGAAGCGTCCTTCTACATCAGCAATTCCGGTTCAAGAGATTTAGGATACATCTATGACAGAAACGGCGATATAATCTTTGACGATGATGCTAAGGAAGGAGATTACCCTGACGGATACTTCAAGGACTTCGGCAACCTTATAGGTGATGCAAGCGGACAGATGACCAATACGCTTGTTGCGAAGAATCTTGAAAGACTCAGCAATTACAGCTTTACTTCCGGTATCACAAGAAAGGGTGGAAAAGCCGCTATCTATTCAACACTTGACCATAAGGCAAATGAACAGGTTTACAGTGCGTTCGGCGACAAGGAGGGCTGTGCCATAGCCTACAATTACAAAACAGGGGAGATACTCGTCTGCGTAAGCCGTCCGTCTGTTGACCCGCTTAAAGGGTACGATGACCTTGAGGAGGGAAGCCTTCTCTGCAAGGCGTTTTACAAGACGATTCCGGGTTCTACCCAGAAGGTTGCTACGCTTATTTCGGCTACCGAAACCATGGGAATGGATAAGCTAATGGAAAAATCCTACACCTGTAACGGAGTGTATACAAACCAGACAGGTCTTGATATTGTCTGTCATAACTCCTATGGCCACGGAACACAGAACATAGCTGAAGCTTTTGCAAACAGCTGTAATCCGTTTTTTGCACAGCTTGTCGAAGACCCTGACTGGACGCTCGACGATATAGAAAGATGCTATACAAATCTTGGGATTGCGGTA
>USJI01000037.1 GCA_900554975.1 uncultured Ruminococcus sp.
CGGACTTATTCCGAGAACATACGCAGATGACGGTGACCCTCTCGACGTTCTGCTTATCTGCTCTGAAACCCTTTATCCTCTTACTCTCGTAAGATGCTATCCTATCGGCGTAATCCGAATGATAGACAGCGGACGACATGACGATAAAATTATTGCAATACCATTTGATGACCCGACATACAATACTTATAAGAATATTGATGAACTTCCTAAACATATTTTTGATGAGATGATTCATTTCTTCAAAGTATACAAGGAACTTGAAAATAAAACTACTGCCGTTGATGAAATAGAAGATGTCGAGAGTGCAAAGACCATTATTGCAAACGACATTGAACATTATGTAAATAAATTCTGTAAATAATAAACGGAAAGGAAATTTAAAATGACAGTAAAGGCTAGTGAAGTATTATTCAATTCAGATGCAAGCGTTGCCCCGCTGGGACTTATCGCTCTCAGAGGTGCGGAGGAGCTCGGAAACCAGATTGACCATTATCTTGTTGACTGGGCAAAAAAAGGCGGATACAATTTTGATACTTTCCTTATAAAGAATCAGTGTCCGAGATTTTCTTCAGGCGACGGCAAGGGTCTTATTGAATCAACAGTTCGAGGCAAGGACGTTTTCATAATCGTTGATGTGGGAAATTACAGCTGCACATACAAAATGTTCGGCAAGGAAAACTGTATGTCCCCTGATGATCACTATCAGGATCTTAAAAGAGTTATTCAGGCTATTTCAGGAAAAGCACACAGAATCAACGTTATAATGCCTATCCTCTATGGCGGACGTCAGCACAGAAGAAGCTACCGTGAATCACTTGACTGTGCTTGTGCATTGCAGGAACTTCAGTCTATGGGCGTTGCCAATATCGTAACATTCGATGCACACGACCCGAGAGTTCAGAACGCTATTCCGCTTATGGGATTTGATAATGTTATCCCTTCATATCAGGTTCTGAAAGCACTCTTCAAGAGCGTTGACAACCTTGTTATCAACAAGGACGAATTCATGGTTGTAAGCCCTGACGAAGGTGCTCTTAACAGAAATATGTATTATGCATCAGTTCTTGGCGTTGACATGGGTATGTTTTATAAAAGACGTGATTATTCCAAAATCATTGACGGACGCAATCCTATCGTTGCTCATGAATACCTCGGAAACTCTGTTGAAGGCAAAGACGTTTTCGTAGCCGATGATATTATTTCTTCCGGTGAATCTGTTCTTGATATTGCTTATGCTCTCAAGAAAAAGAATGCAAGAAGATTCTTTGCTTACTGTACATACGCCCTCTTTACAAATGGTCTTGAAAAGTTTGACAAGGCTTATGAAGACGGACTTATTTCAGGTGTATTCGGAACAAATCTTACTTACAGAACACCTGAGCTTCTTGACAGACCTTGGTTCCACGAAGTTGATGTTTCAAAATATATTTCATACTTCATTGCCTCAATCAATCACGATGTTTCTATCGGAACTGTCATTGACCCGCACGAAAAAATCAAGAACCTGCTTGCAAAGCAGTAATAAAGCCTTAATTATTACGAGGAAATGTCTTTACATTTCCTCTTTTATTTTTGCTTGAACATACTGAAATAATATGGTAAAATAAAGAAAAAAGCTTTATTGTTGAAAAGGAAAATATAATGAATATCAGAAAAATTACTGCTGCCCTGATATCCGCAATGATGTGCATTCCTCTTATGCATATCAGTACCGGTGCAGAAGAAAACGCAGATACAAAACTTATTGATTCAGGTATCAGCTACACTGAATCTACCGAAACAATAAATAATCCCGGAGCCGGATATACTTCAACATTATGGTACACCTGCAAACCGGGAGATACTCCTGTTTACAGTCCGACCGGAAATCTCGTGCTCATGTTCATAAATATCGGCGGATTTTCATGCGGAGCAAACGGAACAACAGATGATGACGGAAACTACACTGAAGGCACAGATTATGACCTCGACAGCACATTCTTTGAAAACCTGAGAAAAACCTTTGACAACTGCCGTAAAAACGGCTGTACTATTGCCGTAAGATTCAGATATGATGCAAACGGAAAATCAAATCCTGAGCCGGCAACATTTGAGAAGGTGCTTTCACATATTTCACAGATAAAAAATGATGGCATACTTGAAGATTACAAAGATATCCTTATGTATGTTGAATCCGGATTTGTCGGAGCATGGGGAGAACAGCACAGCGGAAAATACACTTCACTTGAATACAAGGCTCAGCTTCTGAGTGCCATGTTGGATTGCGTTCCTGCTCCGATCCCTGTAACAGTCAGAACACCGAATATATTCGCAAAATGGGCTGATATACCTGTCAGTGAAATCGACCAGTACGTGTCAGCTGAAAACAGTGATGCATCAAGAATAGGTCTGTACAATGACGGCTATATGGGTTCGGATTCTGACCTTGGCACATATTCAAACCGTGAGCGTGAAACAACGTGGCTGCATCATCAGACATTTACCTCATATTACGGCGGAGAGTTTTCGGGAAATCTTGACTGGGCAAAAAAATACACAACATACCTTCCGGAAAATGCTATTCCTGAAATGTACAAAACGCATCTAAGCTATATTAATGCAAATATATATAACTTATACAAGGATTATACATATTCATCTGACTATAATACCACATATGCAGACAACAGTGCATATTACGGTCAGACTGTTTTCAAATTTATCCGTGACCATATCGGCTATCGTTTTGTTCTCAGGGATTCAAAGCTGTCACAGTCAGTTGAAAAGGGCGGTCAGCTTGACCTTGATTTCACTGTTGAAAATACCGGTTTTGCAAATCCGATAAGAAAACAAAAAGCAGAAATCATTCTCGAAAAGGGCGGAAATTATGTTGTAACTCAGGCCGATATTGATACAACCAAATGGCATTCCTGCGAAAAATCAAACGAAAAAATCAGTCTGAAAATCCCTGGAGAACTTGAAGAAGGTGACTGGAATGTATATCTTCGTTTAAGCGTTGGTAATTCTTCTGTAAAAGACAGCTATATGCGTACCGTTGAATTTGCAAACAATGATATATGGAATCCGGCATCAGGAGCAAACCGCCTTGGAACTTTCAGCGTTACAGATACAGACAATATTGACCAGCTCACCGACAATAATTTCATGCAGACTAACAACGTAAATGCTGTTGAAAATTCTGACGGCGAAATGTTTACTACAAACAATCATATAATCGTTGACGGAACAAGATCCGGAGATTCTGAATGGACTGATTCCCTGCTCTGTGAACAGACTGACAACAAAAAAGTCTACATCTCAGCTGATGAAAAAAATCTTTACATAATGGCTGAAATTGAGCAGAACGCAGCATCACCTGTTTACAATCTTCAGGTAAAGCATTCGGGTGAAACATACTGGCTTTATTATATGAGCAACGGTTTTGTATACTATAACAAAGGCTCTTACACCGGCTGTATCTGTAAGCACATCGGTAAATATGTTGAATTTAAAATACCTTTCGGCGATGTTATGGGACTTGCTTCCGAAACAGTTCTTGACTCTGTAAGAATATCAATTCAGGATTCATCGGACTCATGGAAAAATGTTGGTGAAATTACAGCAACAAATTATGCCATACCGAAAAAATTTGATATTTATTCCGCACACAGAACTGTCAATGTTAAAGAAAATGACAGCCTGACACTTAATACTGAAGTTTCACCTGAAAATTCAGCATACCAGTGGTATTTTAACGATGAACCTCTGGAAAATCAGACAGGACAAAGGCTGAACCTTGAAAATATCAGTCAGTCTGACAAGGGAATGTATTCAGTAGAAATCACATCACCGGAAGGAATAGTAAAAAGAGCTGATATATGCAGTATTTCCGAAGTTTACAGCGGAAATATAATGGGAGATGCTGATGGAAACGGAAAACTTGAAATTGCGGATATCGTCCTTATACAGAAATATCTTGTCAAAAAAGCTGATATAACTGATATAAATTTCATAAATTCTGATATGGATTCCAGCGGCAGCATAAATATATTTGACCTTATCAATATTAAAAGACTATATAAATAAATTTCAGGAGTATTATACATTGGAAAGAAATCTTACAACAGGAAGCATATTTAAGAATATAGTTTTATTTTCGCTGCCGTATTTGCTGTCATACTTTTTGCAGACGCTTTACGGAATGGCTGACCTTTTTATTATAGGTCAGTTTGACGGCGTTGCAGGAACAACCGCTGTTTCAAACGGCGGTCAGGTAATGTATATGCTGACAGTTATCATCGTAGGGCTTGCAATGGGAACCACTGTAAATATCGGAAAAGCGGTCGGCAGACGTGACCGGGAAGATATATCCAGAATAATAGGAAATACTTTCACCATGTTTATGACAATATCTGTCGTACTTATGGTTGTGCTGATACTCCTTGTCCGTCCGATAGTATCTGTTATCGGCACTCCGTCACAGGCCGTTGAAGGCTCGGTAAATTACCTCACAGTGTGCTTTATAGGAATACCTTTTATTACCGCTTATAATATTATAAGTTCAATATTCCGTGGTATGGGTGACTCAAAAAGTCCTATGTATTTTATAGCAACAGCCTGTTTTGCAAACATAGTTCTGGATTATCTGTTTATGGGTGTACTGAAACTCGGCCCGACAGGAGCAGCACTCGGTACTACTCTTTCACAGACACTCAGCGTTCTGATATCCCTTATATACATACGAAAAAAGAATACCGGAATTGAGCTTGAAAAATCCGACCTTAAACCTGACAAAGAAACTATCGGAAAAATACTGAAAACAGGAATACCTGTTTCGCTTCAGGACGGATTTATTCAGGTAGCTTTTATCATAATAACTGTTATCGCAAATCACAGAGGAATTAATGATGCGGCGGCTGTCGGAATAGTCGAAAAGGTAATCGGTGTACTGTTCATTGTGCCTTCTTCCATGCTTGCAACTGTTTCAGCACTGTCCGCCCAGAATATCGGTGCAAAAAAATATGACCGTGCTGAGAAAACTCTCAGATATGCAATCATACTTACTGTCAGCTACGGAATAGTTGTTGCGACAATAACGCAGTTTATATCCAAACTGATTATTTCTCTGTTCTCGCCGGACAGCACGGTTATTCTTCTTGGAAGCGAATATCTGACAGGATACAGCTGGGACTGCATTTTCGCAGGAATTCACTTCTGTTTCACCGGATATTTCTGTGCATACGGAAAATCATACATAGGATTTGTACACAATATAATTTCCATACTGTTTATCCGTATACCGGGTTCATATCTTGCTTCTGCAATGTTTTCCGATACCCTTCTGCCAATGGGATTTGCCGCATCGGCAGGTTCTGTACTCTCTATTCTAATATGTGTCGGAGCTTTCATATGGCTTAAAACACACAGTCTTAAAAATCTCAAATCAGTTGCTTCATAAAACAAATGCCGCATGGTAAAAACCATGCGGCAAAATTTATCTTAACTCAGTTTGCTTTTACAAGCTCCCTTTCCTGTTTTTTGATATTCTCAATTTCTTCTGCTCTGACAAGAGCTGTATCAATATGATTACAGAAATTTTCTTTTCCGACAAGCTTTGCAAAACCTGCTTTTTTCATAGCCTTTTTCGGCTGTTCATTAACGTGTGAAAATACAACGTCAATATTATGTCTTTCACATTTCTGTATTATCTTTTTCAGAGTTTCAATGCCTGTTGCATCAATTGCAGGAACATTTCTCATTCTTATTACAAGTACGTCAATAGAAGTATCAAGAACAACTGACATAAACTTATCCGATACAGCAAAGAACATAGGTCCGTTTATTTCAAATACCTTTGTATTATCCGGAACTTTTTTCAGTTCGATATTGTCAACATCGTTTTCTTCTTCCTGATCATCAAGATAAACCCAGCCATGAACGTCTGTAACATCTGACATACGCTTCATAAAAAGTATTGCCGCAAGAACAAGTCCAACACAGATAGCCACAACAAGGTCATACACAACTGTAAGTATAAGTGTCACAAACAAAACAGCAACATCGCTCTTAGGAGCAGTCTTAACTGTATTTACAATTGTTCTCCAGCCGCTCATATTATAAGCCACCTGGAAAAGCACAGCAGCAATTGCAGGCATAGGGATAAGCTTTGCATACGGCATAAGAATAAGCAGTATCAGCAGAACAACAACTGAATGAACCATACCTGCTATCGGAGTTCTTCCTCCGTTTTTTATGTTTGCCGCTGTTCTTGCAATAGCACCTGTTGCCGGAATTCCCCCGAAAAGTGCTGAAGCAATATTACCTCCGCCCTGTGCTATAAGTTCCATGTTTGAACGATGCTTTGAACCTATCATACCGTCGGCAACAACGCATGATAACAGCGATTCAATCGCCGCAAGTACCGCAATGGTTACAGCATCCGGAACAAGATCCTTTATCTGCGTAAAGCTTATTGACGGAAAACTGAATTTCGGTGCAGATGAGGATATCTGATAAAGATCACCTATTGTATTTACATTCAGGTCAGCAAGATTTACAACAAGCGAACATACCACAACAGCTATCAGTGAAGCCGGTATTTTCTGCAGTTTTTTAGGCCAGAATATCAGTATTGCAAGTCCGAGCAGACCTATAAGAAAAGCCTGTAAATTAAATGTTGAAATACATTCAAAAACCTGTTTCAGCTTTTCTGTTGTTTCTATCGGGGATTTATTGAACGTAAGTCCCATGAAATCCTTCAGCTGTCCGACAATAATAGTAACAGCAATACCAAAAGTGAATCCGGTTGTTATAGTACTCGGAATGAATTTTATAAGCGTTCCCAGACGGCAGAATCCCATAATAACAAGCATTATACCAGCCATTATTGTAGCTATTGTAAGCCCGTTCATTCCCTTTTCAGCAACTATACCCGCAACTATTGTTGCAAATGCCGCCGTAGGTCCTGCTATCTGAACACGGCTTCCGCCAAGAAATGAAACGACAAACCCCGCCGCTATTGCTGTATAAAGTCCCTGTTCCGGATTGACGCCGGAGGCAAGTGCAAGTGCTATTGACAAAGGCAGAGCGATTATCGCAACTATCACACCTGACACAAGATCCTTTACAAACTGCTGTTTCGTATAATTTTTCATTACAGAAAACAGCTTCGGCTTGATTTTTTCTTTCTGAACCGCTGTGACATTATTATCCATCATTTTTCCCCATTTCCCTTTTTGAAATCTGTTTCATTTCATATCAACAGATATTCAGTTATTTTTGCACAACAGGAATAATTATATCACTATAACAGCTGTTTTTCAAGGCGATTTTTCAGAAAAAATATTTTTCATAATTTTATACAAAACAGACACTGTCACCAAAATCAAAAGTGTTATTATTTAAGGTTTTAAAGCTGTTTTCAGCAAAATATGATTTTTTGTTTTAACTTTATAAACTCAGCTTTTTTATAAAATCATTAAAAATAGTACAGTCAAAATGAGTATCTTCCGCCCTGAATGATTTTCCGTTAAGGTAAGAAAGAACCCCTTCAGTTTTC
>USJI01000038.1 GCA_900554975.1 uncultured Ruminococcus sp.
TTTAATGAGCCTTGCAGTTATAGAAAAGGATTTTATGGGAACAGGACAGATTGCTGTTACTGAACGTGTTGAAAATTATCCGGGACTTTATGGAATCAACGGATATGACCTCGGCGAAAAGTTCAGAAACCACGCTGAAACACTCGGTGCCGAATTTTTAAGTGCCGAAGTAAAGGAAATCAGAAAAGATGAAAACAGCTGGACAGTAAATTTTACTGACGGAAACTCAGCAAGTGCAAAAGCAATAATTTACGCAGCAGGAGCATCATACAGACATCTTGGAGTTCCGGGCGACGGCAAACAGAGAATCTCATACTGTGCTGTATGCGATGGTTTCTTCTATAAAGATAAGACTGTTGCTGTTGTCGGAGGCGGTGATACAGCTCTGGGAGATGCACTTTATCTCTCAAAGCTTGCAAAAACCGTTTATCTCATTCACAGGCGAGATGAGTTCCGTGCTAATAAATCATTGCAGAAACAAGTATCTGAAACTGAAAATATCATTCCTGTAATGAACGCAGTTTTATCTGAAGTTACAGGCGAAGCAAACGCAGATGGTATTATATATGTGCAGAACGGCGAAACAAAAAATCTTTCTCTTGACGGAATATTTGTTGCCATAGGAAGTGTTCCTAACACAGAGCCTTTAAAAGGAATATGCAAACTCGACAATACGGGATATATCTGTGCCGGTGAGGACTGCGTGACCTCCGACCCCGGAATATTTGCCGCCGGTGATGTGAGAACCACTCCCCTGCGTCAGGTCATAACTGCTGCGGCTGACGGTGCAAATGCAGTAAATTCAGCTGAGAAGTATATTTCACAATTATCATAAACACAGAAAAAATAAAACCGCCGGTTCAGATTCCGGCGGCTTTTTCGTGTGATTTGTTATCAGCCAAGTTTCTTGATATTTTCAGCAATAATCAGTTTGTGAGTAAAACCCGTCAGGCGTTCCTTTATATCTCCGTCTTTTATAAATAAAAGTGTCGGAAGTGTTGTTATATCATACTGCATTGCAAGAGCAGGATTTGCTGTTATGTCACATTTTGCGACAGTAAAATTATCTCCGTTTTCATTATCAATCTCTGCAAGTCCTGCTTCTGTTCTTTTGCAGTGTACGCAGGTCGGTGAGTAAAACTCAACTACGAGCGGTTTTTCTGAAGAAAATACTTCATTATAATTCTGATTTGTCAGTTCAATAATCATTTTTAAGTCCTCCTGAAATTAAAAAATAGTTAAAGCATACTTTTCCTATATTCTAAGTAGGCTTTTTGTAATTGTATCATTTTTCTTTATGATTGTCAAGTATTTAATGAAAAATGACTTGTATATGTATAATATTGCTAAAAACGCAATCCAATTTATACTATTTTGTGTATTTTGCTACAAAATGCGAAAAAATATGTTGACAAACGGAACTAATAAGGCTATAATGTTCATTGTAAACAGAAAACATACTAATTCGATAGATTTAATATGATTACCAGAAAAACAATATAAGCGAGGTAAGGAACATGAAATCCCCTTTTATAAACCTTATATACAGCATTTTTAAATCTTCACGATGTCGGGGCTGAATCACAGCAAAAATACTACTATAAGGAGATGTGACTGAATGTACATTGAACTGAAAAACATCAACAAAACTTTTGGCAATTTCAAAGCATCAGACAATATAAGCTTTGGTCTTGAAAAAGGAAAGCTTATCGGTCTTTTAGGTCCGAGCGGAAGCGGTAAAACAACAATACTGCGAATGCTTGCAGGACTTGAAAATCAGGACAGCGGAGATATTTTTATAAATGGGAAAAATGTGAACAACGTTCCGGCAAGTGAAAGAGGAATCGGATTCGTATTTCAGAATTACGCTCTCTTCCCTTTTATGACGGTCAGTTCCAATATCGCATATGGACTTAAAGTTCAGAAGAAAGACAAGAAATTCATAAAGGAACGTGTAAACGAGCTTCTTGATCTTGTAGGACTTCCGGACGTGGGAAAACGTTATCCTGACCAGTTAAGCGGCGGTCAGCGTCAGAGAATAGCACTTGCAAGAGCACTTGCTCCTCAGCCTGAACTACTTTTGCTGGACGAGCCATTTGCCGCAATTGATGCCAAAGTCCGCAAGGAACTTCGTACATGGCTTCGTGAAACAATTGACAAAATAGGAATCACAAGCATATTTGTTACTCATGATCAGGATGAAGCTATTGAAGTTGCTGATGAAATAGTTGTTACAAATAAAGGCAGAGTTGAACAGATTGGTAATCCTTCTGAAATATATCTTGAACCTAAGACTGCTTTTGTAGCACAGTTTATCGGACAGTCTGTAATGATAGACGACTACGGAAAGCTGAAAGGATTTCCGGAAGGCAAAAACCTCAGTGCTCTTATCAGACCTGAATTTATTGAGATACATAAGTTTGAAGATAATGGTTATCATCAGTTTGAATCCGCAATGGAGGATGCTGTTGTAAAAGAAGTTTCATTCCGTGGAAATGCTTTTGAAGTAAGAGCAGCTATCGGAGATACTGAGGTTATAGGAAAATATCCGCTTAATCTTCCAAGACTTCACAAGGGTGACAACGTAAAAATCTTCATCAAAAAATTATATACAATAAATAATGACAAAACGGAAATAATCGTAAATAAAACTCTTGATGTTTCCGATGTATACTATATTTAAGGAGGACTGACAATGAAAACATCTGATAAAAAGCCCTCTGAACTATGGCAGAAAATATTACGCTGCGGAATTATTTCATGGATAATCATAATTGCTATATGGGGACTCGGTTCTCTTGCATATGATGAATACTTCCTGCCAAGTCCAAAGGAAACAATAGACAGCCTTGTTACACTCATACAAAACGGTACACTCTGGACAGACATTGCAGCCAGTGTAAGCCGAGTTGCCAAAGGCTGGGCATTAGCCATAATTTTTGCCATTCCCCTCGGACTTCTTATAGGAAACTTCAAACCGGTAAGATGGCTTGTTGAACCTATACTGAGTTTCTTCAGATTTGTTCCGGCTATTGCACTTACAACATTGTTCCTTATGTGGTTCGGTGTTGGTGAGGAATCAAAAGTTGCACTTATTTTCTATGCATCTTTCTTCCCGGTGCTGGTAAACACAATTGCCGGTGTAGCGACAACAGACCCTTCACTGGTGGAAGCGGCATCATGTATGGGAGCTAAAAAGGCAAGGACATTCTTTACAGTTGTTGTTCCTTCAGCTGTTTCAAATATCTATACAGGTGTAAGACTTGGTCTGAGTTCAGCTTTCATCTGCGTTATTGCCGCAGAAATGCTGGTCGGAAGCGACGGTCTTGGTTATCTTATCAACAGTTCCAAACTGTATTATAAAACAAGCTGGGCATTTGCAGGTATCGTAACACTTGCTGTTATCGGTTTTATTGCAGACCGTCTGCTTCAGTTTGCAGGAAAGAAATTCTTAAAACATTTTGGCGTAAAATAAATTGTGAACAGGAGAATTATTATGAAAGTAAAAAATATTATTAAAGCTTTAACAGTATCAGTTATCGGAGTATCACTCTTTACAGCATGCGGAAATTCAGGAAGCAGTACAAAAACTGTTTCAGGTTCAAACGGCGAAAAGCTTCAGGTAATCAGAGTTGCAAACATGACAGGTCAGCCTGACCAGTATGCGGACTATATCGGTACAGAACAGGGCATTTTTGAAAAATACGGTATTGCACTTGAAACATCTGAATATGCAGCCGGAATCAATACAGTTGATGCAATTGCAACAGGAACAGCTGACACCGGACTTCTGGCAGACTTTGCTTTGGTAAACAGATTCGGAAATACACTGGACAATACAAATCTTGTTATTTATTCAGACCTCAGTTCATCAGTATCATATAATGGCGGACTTTATGTTGCACCGAAATACAAGGACAATCTTGATGCACTTGACGGAAGCGAAGGCTGGATAACAACGGTGGGAACTGTTTATGACTACTTTAACTGGCAGGCACAGACATATCTCAAGCTTGATCCTGCAAAGCAGAAAAGTGTAAACACTGACTCAATTACAACACAGATTGCTGTTGCACATAACGGCGAAGCATCTGCGGCAGTAGTTACAGGTTCAGCTATCAAAAAGTATGAAGAGGAAGGCTGGGTTCAGGTTGCTTCTGCAAAGGATATCGGAATCGCAGTTTCATCATACCTTATCACAACAAATGATTTTGCAAAAAACAATTCGGAACTGCTTGCAAACTACCTTAAGGCTCTTGATGAAAGTTCAAAATATATAACAGAAAATCTTGACGAATCTGCAAGCAAGATTTCCGAAAAATTCGGTATTGAACCGGACGACTTCAAAACCAACTGGGAACAGTATGATGTAAAGCTCGGACTTTCAGAATCTGCCGCAGAGCATCTTGACAGCATTAACAGCTGGGCATATGACAACGGAAAGTATCCTACAGAATACGATGTCAGAAAGTTTTATTCTGCTGATGCAGCAAAAAAAGCTTTTCCTGACAACACAGACGTTAAATTATCAGAAAATAAATAAGGAGGAATTTTAAAATGGGTTATCCAAGTATTTATCCGACAGGAGTAACAATTTACAATAAGGACAAGGCATACAGCGGCTACACGATTTTTCCGTCCGCAAAAGGTGCACTTCTTATAGACATGAACGGAAATGAAGTAAAGCTCTGGGCTGGACTGGGAGGATTCCCGAACAAGATTCTTCCGGGCGGATATGTAATGGGCACAACAGGTGCAAGAGGCGGAAAATATGCATATCAGGATCAGCTTGACCTGGTTCAGGTTGACTGGGACGGTCACATCGTATGGAAGTTTGATAAAACAGAACTGGTTGCTGATCCGGGAAAAGAACCAGTTTACATGGCAAGACAGCATCACGATTTTCAGCGTGAAGGCAGTACCGTTGGTTACTACTATCCGGGCGGAGAACCCAAAACAACAAGCGGCAATACACTGATTCTTACCCATGAAAACCTCTATAATCACGATATCTCTGACAAACGTCTTATAGATGATAAAATCATTGAGGTAGACTGGGAAGGAAATATTCTCTGGAGCTGGCGTGCAAGCGACCATTTCGACGAACTTGGATTTGACGAAGCTGCAAAAAATGCGCTGTTCAGAAATCCTGGCATTCATGGTGAAGCCGGCGGTGACTGGATGCATATAAACAACTTCTCTACACTCGGCGAAAACAAATGGTATGATGCAGGTGATGAACGTTTCAATCCTGACAACATTATCTTTGATGCAAGAAACTCAAACATTCTCGGAATTATTGAAAGATCCACTGGAAAAATTGTATGGCGTGTCGGCCCTGACTTCAACGAAAATGAAGCAACAAAGAAACTCGGCTGGATAATCGGTCAGCATCATCTTCACATGATTCCGAAAGGACTTCCTGGAGAAGGCGATCTGCTCGTATTCGACAATGGCGGTGAAGGCGGATATGGTATTCCAAACCCTGCATCACTTACAGGTGTAAATAATGCACACAGAGATTATTCAAGAGTTTTGCAGTTCAATCCGGTAACACTTGAAATCACATGGCAATACACCCCGCTTGAAGCAGGAAATCTGCTCTTTACAGATGCTTCACGTTTTTACAGCTCATATATCAGTTCTGCACAGCGTCTACCTAACGGAAATACCCTTATCACAGAAGGTTCTGATGGTCACCTTATCGAGGTTACTCCTGAACACGAAATTGTATGGGAATTTGTTAATCCGTATTTCAAATCATTTGGCGGCAATTTCAAAAGCAACATGATTTACCGTGCTTACAGAGTACCATATGAATGGGTACCACAGCTTGAAAAGCCGTTGGAAACTTCCATAGAACCACTCGATATTGCAACTTTCAGAGTTCCGGGAGCATCAGCAGGTGCGGGAACAGGAACAGTTACAGCAGTAGACGGTATCGACCCTACAAAGGAAATCGGGCTTACAGGAACAAACGGCGATGACGACAGCGAAGATGAAAGACTTGACTTCTGCGTAGCATCCATAAATAAGAGCGATATTGAAAATCAGAATAAATAATAAAAAGAACCTCCGGCAAGCTCCGGAGGTTTTTTGTTATGAAATTAACTTATGCCAGTTTCAGCACATTAAGAAGCAGAATCCAGCTCATTCCATAGTATGTGACAACAGCTACAAGATCGTTTACTGTTGTAATCAGCGGACCTGATGCAACAGCCGGATCAACTTTGATTTTTTTGAAAAACAGCGGAATCAGTGTTCCGACCGCACTTGATATAAGCATGGCAAGTATAAGTGAAATGCCGATACAACCAGAAACGGCAAAAGAAAACAGCATGGTTTTGTGCTTGAATAAGGCAATATACAATCCGACCATTACAAATGACAAAATACCAAGAATAAATCCATTACAGAATCCTATCTTCATTTCCTTTGCAATGAGCTTCAGCTTGTGCCTGAGTGTCAGATTTTCGTCCATCAGCACACGAATTGTAACAGCAAGCGACTGAGTTCCCACATTACCTGACATATCAAGAATGAGCGACTGAAATGCCATGATAAGTGTAAGCTGTGAAACGACTTTTTCAAACGCACCGACAACTACAGATACCAGAAGTCCTAAAACAAGAAGTGCAAGAAGCCATGGCAGACGCTTAAGCATACTCTGCTTTAACGGCTCATTAAGATCCTCTTCGGCAGTAAGGCCTGCAAGTTTCGCATAATCCTCACCCATTTCATCATCAACAACATCAATAAGGTTCTGTGCAGTAATAACACCAAGGAACTTATTGTTATTGTCAAGTACCGGTATGGAATCTTCCGAATAATCCTTCAGCCTTTCAATACAGCTGTCAATAGATTCATTTGCATAAACATATGGAAATGAAGTTGCTATAAGATTTTCAAGCGGAACCTGACTTCTCGCTGTAATCAGGTCTTTAAGATCAATCGCACCGTAAAAGCAGTCAGAGTCATCAACAACAAAAAGTGTGGAGATATTATCATTCTCCTCTGCCTGTTTTATAAGCTCTTTCATCGCCTCTTTAACAGTAAGCTTTTCATGAATTGTTATGCAGTTTGTTGTCATTCTGCTGCCTATTTCGTCATCATCAAATGATGAAATAAGTCTGATTTCTTTTCTTATGTCACTGTCCAGCAGGTCAATAATAAGCTCACGCTTTTCTTTCCCGATTGTATGCAGAATAGCAACGGCTGAATCTGTTTCAAGCTCAGAAATAATTTCCGAAGCTTTCCATCCGCCTATTTCATTCAGATATTCACCGGCTTTTTCTTCATCAAGATGTTCAAATGCTTCCGCAAGCATTGCTCCCGGACATATTCTGAAAATCTTCTTTCTCTCCTGTTCACCGAGCTTTTCAATTACATCTGCAAGGTCACTGCCATGATAATCATCCAGTTTATCAAGCATAGCCTTCGGGGAAATATTTCCTCTTATAATGCTTATGATTTCACTTTCATAGTCCGGCTTTACAGCTACTGAACCAGTAACTTTAATATCTTTTTCCATTTTTACCA
>USJI01000039.1 GCA_900554975.1 uncultured Ruminococcus sp.
CATTGAGCTGCGTCAAAAATTCCAGCTTGAACAGATAACAGAAAGGAAATTTAAATGAATTATAAGATTCTGGAAATATGCGAAGAAGATTACGGATGTGAAGGTGTTCCGGAAGGTCAGGAACCGATGGACAGGGTTCTTGTCATCGGTTCTGATATGGAAAAGAAATGGATAAGGATTTCTGACCGTTATCTTATTGAAAATAATCTCAATGAAGGGGATTACATAGAAATATAAAAAAACAGCAGATGCAATTATTGTATCTGCTGTTTTTGGTTATTCAGTTTTCTGACAGACTGCAATACAGTTTCTTTCAGATGAGTATGAAAGATTGTCTGTATCTGTTTCATGCTCTTTTATGATTTGCCTTATATTATTGTAAAGATATGGTTTCAAAACATCGAGTGCAACCGGTTCGCTGTAAAGAATAGAGGAATAAATAGTGGAACTTACCAGCTCAACTATCATGAACAGCATTATTTCCGGATCTTTCAGAACCTTTGGCGAGTCATTTATCATCATGTCGTATATAGTTTTAAAGTTTATGGAGTCATCACTGTCAGAAGAAGTCAGTGCATTTTTAAAAATTCCCCAGCTGAGATTTTTTGAAATGAATGTAAGAAGCGATTTGTTTGTATTAAGCTGATTTATGATATTGTCAACAATAAAAATAAGATTATCATCAAAATTCATTTCCGGCTGTTTTTTCAGTTCATCAATGGCAATTTTGAACAGCTGACCTGACTTATGAGCGATAAGCATATTTTTGATATCATATTTATCCTTGAAATAAAGATAGAATGTGCCTTTTGCAACTCCGGCTTTTTCAACGATTTCGGAAATAGAAGTCTGGCTTACACCTTTTGTGGTGAACATATTAAAAGCTGTGTTCAGAAGTGATTCACGCTTCTTTTTCTTGTTTGAATCGAGTTTTCCCATAGCAAGACCTCCTTTGCAAGTTTGTCTAAGTTAATTATAATATAGCTTCGGAAAAAAGTCAATCGCATAAAATGACCAATAGTCATTATTTTTGGGTGAATTTAATTGTGCATTGCTACAAAATAATGACCAGTGGTCATTATTTTTGCTTTTTGGTGTTGACTTTATACATTTCAGGAATTATAATAGAAACAGTAAATGACCGTTGGTCATAATTGAAAGGGGCGATATTGTGGTTAAGTTTGGTAAATGGGTTGCAAGGCACAGAATAGTAATCCTTATTATAGGAGTATTGCTTCTGATACCTTCAGCTATCGGAATGATAAAGACAAGGATTAACTATGATATTTTATCTTATCTGCCTGAAGATATTGAAACGATGAAAGGGCAGGATGTACTTATGGATGAGTTCGGCAAGGGCGGATTCTCCATGGTAATGATTCAGGGAATGTCTGATAAGGATGTTGCAGCGACAAAGAAAAAGATCGAAGCTGTTGACCATGTTGCAGACGTTGTATGGTATGATACAATTGCTGATATCAGTATTCCAAAGGAAGTTCTTCCGGATGATCTTTATGAATTCTTCAATTCAGGAGATTCCACACTTATGGCGGTATTCTTTGATGATACAACTGCCGGTGACGGAACACTTAATGCGATTGAGGAAATACGAAAGATAACAGATAAGCAGTGTTTCGTAAGCGGAATGTCGGCTGTCAACCTTGATATCAAGAATCTTTCAAATGAAGAATCTGTAATGTATGTCGTAATTGCAGTACTTCTTGTAAGTGTTGTTCTTGCGGTTACTATGGAATCGTTCCTCATGCCTGTATTTATGATGATAAGTATCGGTATGGCTATCCTTTACAATATGGGAACGAACATCTTCCTCGGAGAAATTTCGTTTATTACCAAAGCACTGAGTGCGGTGCTTCAGCTTGGTGTCACGATGGACTTCTCGATATTCCTGTGGCACAGTTATCAGGAGAATCAGGAGAGGTTTCCGGGCGATAAAAACAGGGCAATGGGTCATGCAATATCGAACACCATTACTTCGGTAGTCGGAAGTTCACTTACAACAGTTGCTGGATTTCTGGCACTTTGCTTTATGAGCTTTACACTTGGTCTTGACCTTGGTATTGTAATGGCTAAGGGCGTTGTACTTGGTGTTATCGGATGTGTAACAATCCTTCCGGCACTTATTCTTACATTTGACAAGGCTATTGAAAAGACAAGACACAGAGATATTATTCCTTCGCTTGACAGAATTGCAAAGTTTATTGTAAAACGCTGGTGGGTATTCCTTGTATTGTTTGCAATACTTATAGCTCCGGCAATTTACGGATATACACATTACAATGTATACTATAATTTTGATACAATGCTTCCGGAAGATTCAGCAAGCGTTATTGCAAACTCAAAACTTTCAGAAGAATTTGATATGAATTCAACGCATATGCTGCTTGTTGATGCAGACCTTCCTTCAAAGGATGTCAACTTAATGGTAAATGAAATCAAGAAGACAGATGGTGTAAGCTTTGCACTCGGACTTGATTCACTTGTAGGAACGGCAATTCCGCAGGAAGTAATTCCTGATGATGTAAAGTCAATTCTGAAGAGCAATAACTGGCAGCTGCTTCTGGTAGGTTCTGAGTATAAAACAGCATCTGATGAGGTAAATAATCAGATAACAGAGCTTAACAATATAGTAAAGAAGTACGATAAAGATGCAATGCTTATTGGTGAAGCACCGGCAACAAAAGACCTTATAAGCATAATGGATACTGACTTCAAGATGGTAAGTACAGTTTCAATAGGCGTTATATTCATCCTTATTGCGATAGTTCTGAAATCAATTTCACTTCCTGTAATACTTGTTACAGTTATTGAATTTGCGATATTTGTAAACATGGGTATTCCGGCATATACAGGAACGGTTCTTCCGTTTATTGCATCTATCGTTATAGGTACTATACAGCTTGGTGCAACGGTCGATTATGCTATCCTGATGACCACAAGATACAAGAAAGAAAGATCAAAAGGCAAGGACAAGAAGGAATCCGTTTATATCGCACTTTCAACTTCAATGAAGTCCATTATGGTAAGTGCTATGGGATTCTTTGCAGCAACAGTCGGCGTAGGTCTTTACTCAAAAATGGATATGATTTCATCACTTTGCATACTGATGTCAAGAGGTGCTATTGTAAGTATGTTTACAGTAATCCTGCTTTTGCCGTCAATGTTTATGCTGTTTGATAAGCTGATATGCAAAACATCAATGGGATTTAAGCCAAAGAAGTCTTAAGGAGGCAATTATATATGAAAAAGTTAACAAGAGTTCTTGCAGCAGTAATGGCGATTTTAATATCTGCCGGTTCAAGCGGTGTGTTCGCAGTTACAGCTGAAAAGGCAGCTGAAAAAGATACAACTTCTCAGACACAGACTTCAGATAAAAAAGAAGATAAAGAAGCTGATGTCAAGAAAGAAGAAACAGTTTATATTGTTGCGGATTCACAGGGAAATAAAAAGAATGTTATCGTCAGCGACTGGCTCGACAATCAGGGCGGACTTTCATCAATCAAAGACAAGTCAAAGCTTTCCGGAATTGAAAATGTTAAAGGCGATGAAACATACAAGATAAACGGCGAAGACGTTGAATGGGCGGCAGATGGTTCTGATATTTACTATAAAGGTTCAACAGATGAGGAACTTCCGGTTTCTGTAAAGCTGACATATTATCTTGACGGCAAGGAAATTTCTCCGGAAGAACTTGCAGGCAAGAGCGGTAAAGTAAAAATAAGATATGACTATACAAACAATCAGCGTATTACTGTAAAGAACGGCAGCAAGAGCGAAGATATGTATGTTCCGTTTGTTATGGTATCTGCGGCAATTCTGGACAGCAGTAAGTTCAGCAATATTGAAGTTACAAATGGAAAATATATTGCTGACGGTGAAAGATTCATCGTTCTCGGAACAGCTTTGCCGGGACTTTCAGAAAGTCTGAAACTCAGCGAACAGGAAAACCTTGATCTGGATATTCCTGAATATTTTGAATTTACAGCAGATGTAACTGATTTCTCAATGTCATCATCTATCACAGCTGCAACAAACGATGTTTTCTCAGATATTGATTTTGATGATATCAAGTCGTTTGATGAACTTGACGAAAAGATAAAGGATCTTACAGATGCATCAAAACAGCTTGCAGACGGTTCTTCAGACCTTTATGACGGAATCAAGTCCCTGCTTGACGGAACAGGTACACTGGAAAGCGGTGCGGATCAGCTTTACAGCGGCACATCTGATCTGAACAGCGGTGCAGGAACACTTGCAGACGGTGCATCACAGCTTGCGGCAGGAACAGCCGCACTGGCTGAAGGTGCAGTAACACTTGATAACGGAATCAGTTCAGCAAAAGACGGTGCATTTGCACTTACACAGGGTGCAAAACAGCTTTCAGAGGGCTTTACACCGATACTTGACGGTGCATCAGCACTCAGCGATGGTGTGACAGCCGTTCTTGACGGTTCAAAACAGGTTGAATCAGGTGCAAAGAGTCTTTCAGACGGTACATCACAGCTTGAAAGCGGTTCAAAGACACTTTCAGATTCAGCAAAACAGCTTGATGAGGGAATTGCGGCAGTAAAGAGCGGTTCTGAACAGCTTAAAGCTGGTATTGAATCTGCTGCTGGTGGAATCGGACAGATAAGCGACGGTTCAGACAGTTTGTCAGCAGGTCTTGGAAATCTTTCAGCCGGAATCGATCAGGCAAGCACAAGTCTTGATGAAACAATTGCATATAATAAACAGGTACTTGAAGGTCTGAAGGCTGTTTATGCACAGACAGCTGATGACAGCATTGCAAGTATGATAGGAGTTCTTGAACAGACTATTGCAGGACAGGAAGCTATTTCAGCTTCTATGAAAGACGGCGGTGCACTCAAGGACGGAACATCACAGCTTGTTGAAGGTGCGACTGCCCTCGGAGAAGGAATCGACAGCCTTGAAGAAGGAGCATCTGCTTTGTCAGAAGGTGTAAATGCTGTGGACAGCGGTCTTGCAAGCCTTAAAGAGGGAAGCTCACAGATAAGTGCAGGAACTGATACTCTTTATAATTCAGTTGTAAAGGTAAATCAGGGTGCATCTGACCTGTTTGCAGGAACAAGCAATCTTTCAGACGCTAACAGCCAGTTGCAGAAGGGTGCAGCTCAGCTTAAAGACGGTGTTAAAACAGCACAATCCGGTGCAGATTCACTTTATAACGGTGCATCTTCTCTCAATGACGGACTTTCACAGATTAAGGATGGAAGTTCATCACTTGCAGACGGTGCAAATACTCTGGATAGTTCAGTTGGCACACTTGCAGACGGTGCATATACTCTTTATGACGGAACAGGCACACTCCTCAGCGGTATGTCATCACTCAAGAGCGGTGTAGGCGAGCTTACAAGCGGTGCAGGCAAACTTGAAAGCGGAGCAAAAGACCTTAAAGACGGAATGGATGAGTTCAAAAAAGAAGGTATTGACAAGATTTCTGATCTTTATAACGATGATGTTAAGGAACTTGTTGACAGGTTCAAGAAACTTGTTGACATTTCAAAGGATTATAACAGCTTTACCGGAATCGGAAATGATATGGATGGAAGCGTTAAGTTCATTTTCACAATTGACGGTATCAAGAACAGCGACGAATAATCCGACACAAAATAATAAAAATTCCCCGTGTGAAATATCACGGGGATTTTTGTTTTACAGATATTTTCTGATATCTTTCAGCATATCTTCTTCCAGTTTGATGAGTTCTTTTGCAATGTGTTTGGATTTTTCATCTGCGGCTTTATACTCATTCAGATAGCCGGACAGCGATTTTATACCCATATTGCATCCGTCTGTTATAAATTCTGCAACTGATTTATCGGTTTCATTAAGGGCAAGCTTTATGTTGGTTTTGACCCATGCCATTGTTTTAGCCATTGCCGGAGGTTCTTTACCGCTGTCATGATATTTGTCAAGAAGCTGTTCCAGATCCTCACGGATAACTTCGTGCCTGTCCTTGCATTTTAAAAGATAATCACGGAAATTATCTGTCTGTACATATTTAATGGAATCGTCCACAGAGGAAACGCCCATTTTAATTCCTGCACCACATTCTCTTAAAAGTTTGATAGTATCGCTTTCAACCATTTTTAACTCTCCTTAAAAAATATTTTAAATATATTTTTTCCGGATAATAAAAAATAATTCATAAAAAACAGAGATATGCAAACCATATCTCTGTTGAATTTTATATTCCAAGTATTGTCCGTTTTATCAGAATACTGTCAAAAATGTTTATATAACCGTCCTGTGAAATATCCGCTCTTATATATTCATCAGTATTCATTTCATATTTTTTAATAAGATATTTATTCAGTATTGTGAGGTCTGCGAGACTGATATTTTCATCATTGTTTATATCACCGGGAATAACAGCGATTGTTCCGGTAGTTTCTGTAACCGGCTGGGTAATTTCCGTGATTGCTGTGGTTACAGATGTAACCGTGGTTTCTGTAACATCAGTTTCGGTGGTTATTTCTGTGATATCTGTAACTTCCGTTGTTGTTTCTGTTGCCGGAGTTGTTTCGGCTGTTGTTTCTGTAACATCTGTGATTTCCGTTGCGGGCTGAGTTGGCTCAGAAGAAGGCTCTGTGACAGGTTCTGTCGGAATTAATGTCGGTTCAGTAGTTTCTTCCTGACTGCCTTTCCAGTAACTGTCAAGTGTGCTAAACCAGTATTCTCCCATTTTGTCATAGCCTGTTTTCTTCGGGTGTACTCCGTCATAGAGGTCGTCTTTTGTAAGGACGCTGTTTATGTCAGCAAGACGAATATTTTCACCGTTTGCCTGACGTTTCCTTACAATTTCCTTTATAGTATTGTTGTATGTATTTACACATTCGTCCATAGAATCAACAGTAAAATAATATTGATTTATGTACAGTGTATTTGTAGCGTCCATACAAGGAATAGTTGCTAGAAACAGCATTCCGTCATCAGGGAGATAAGACATTATTTTATCTATCAGCAGTTCAAGACGTGTTCCTGCATTGTCAAGATCATAAAGGCTGAGAATATCATTTGTGCCTATCTGAAGCATGACGATATCTGCCGGATATGTTTCCATAAGCCAGTCAATAAAGCTGTAAAGTCCTGTTCTCTGACCTGAAATAGATTTGTCCTGCGGGATATTGTCAATGGAATATCCGCTGAATCCTGCGTGTTGCGGATCAGCAAAATTGCCTCCCCAGTTAGGTCCAACAAAATCAAATTTGTTTTCATAACCATTCTGAATCAGAAGATTATATAGCTTTTCACGATAAGCACCGAGTCCCTCAGAAGTAAAACCGTCTGTGATTGAATCTCCAAGCGGCATTATAGCAACTGTGTCATTGCTGCTTTCTTCGGCAGAAGAAAAAACAAAACAGCTGAGGACAAGCGAAAAAGCTGTTATAAAACTTATCATTACTTTGATTTTTTTATTCATATTAAATCTCTCCTTTTTT
>USJI01000040.1 GCA_900554975.1 uncultured Ruminococcus sp.
CAATGTCTTCAGACTTGTGAATATCCAATCCCCATAATACACAAGCAGGAGCAAGAATATCAATAGCAAATCTTTCTGCTTGATATTCAATTGATGTTTTCGGTTCTCTTTGCGGACCGAAAGAGCGCCCATATATACCTTCTGATAAAGGATGGCGTAAATATATATGACCTAATTCATGAGCGACTGTATAGCGTTGTGTTGGAATCGTGTCAGCTCCGTTTACGATTATAGTATATGTATCGTTTCTGATATAAGTTATTCCTCTGTCACTGCTTTTCAAAACAGAATTGATATTATCCTGTTTGAGTATAATGTTATTATTATGGCATAGATACGATAAACCTATTGGCAGCTGTTTTACGTAATTGTCTAATAAAAACTGCCAAGCAGCATTTCTTGCATGAGTGTAAATATTATAATTTTGCATAAAAGCACCTCCGACTATTATTTTAATAGCCAAAGGTGCTTTTGTCATTACACAAATATTGGAAGAAAATAATCAAAAGTCAGGAGATGGCTTAATTAGGTCTGTTTTTTCTTCCGCTTCTATACTTGGTACATCACGGTAACTACCGTCACTGCTTCTGGCGATAGCCTTTTCACTTTTAGTAGGTCTATCCGCATTAATATTTACGGTCTGAGTTATACCTTCTTGTTCTGCAAGTGCAGCAGCCATTTCAGAAAGAAATTCAGCTCTGGCTCTTGCCGGAAGTGAAAAGTAGGCTTTAAGAAGTTTCTTTTCTATTTCATCATCACTAAGTAATTCGATAGGATTGAGCTTCTCATCCGTTCTTCCAAGAAGATAATCAGTGGTGACACCATAGAAGTCGGCGAGTTTTGAAAGATTATCAAACGTTGGTTCAGCTGTGCCATATTCATACTTTTGATATGCTTGATTAGAAACATTAAGTATTGTTGCCAACTCATTTTGATTAAGGTTTCTTTTTTTTCTTAACTCTTTTAGTAATTGACCTCTTTTAATTTTTATATCCAAACTAATCACCTCCTTTATTTTCATTCTACTACTTTTAGTTGTCTTTGTCAATGGTTTTTAATTAATAAGCACAGAAAAACTACTTATAATTGTGAAAAAACATCAAAAAAGCAACCTTAAATTTATATAATACTACAAAAAGTAGTATTATATGTTGACGTTTGCAACCAAAAGTGGTATAATAAAATCACACCAAAGGAAAGGAGATGATAAATTGGAAGAGAAAATAAAAAAGCTTGTTAAGCTGGTAGCACAACTTAACAAGCTAGGACTTAAAGTTCTGGAGTTCTTAGGAACATTAACTTTAATAGTCCTTTCAATAAAATCACTCATTGAGATGATTTAAAGCAAACCAAACCGAGGGGAAACCCTCGGGGCGGTATTGCCCTTAAATAAATTTTACCACACAGAATGGAGGATGTCAAGTGTTTAAATCTGTCTTGAAATTAACGGCTGAATCCCTTAAATTCCTTATTATTACAGCCGTTATCGTATCAGGAACTATTGGACTTGTAAAAATCCTGCTCTAATTATCTGCCATCTCCTGAGCGTGAGATGTAAAACTATCCGCTCGCCATTACCAAAAGGTAAACAATTATTCATAAATGCAAAAGAACTAAGAAAGGATGGTATATATGAAAAATGAATCAACAAAAGATGACGCTGTTAAAACGTATAGCGAAACTATAAAAGCTGTTGAACTGTTAAAGAACACAGGTTGCCTTGCAACGGAAAAAGAAGAAATAAAGCTGCTCAAATGCTTTCGTACATTAAATACCATAAATAAATGTATGGCATTATCAAGAGTTGAAGGTATGGTTGATGGACAGCTTTTTTCAGCAGAAAGGAAATAAAAACATGAATGAAAAACAAGTATTTCATTAAAAGTGGATGCCGAAAAGGTTACAATTGATACCTTAGAAAGAAACGAAATTTTAAGGCACGAACAGAGAAGGCTTGAAATCAATTGGCTCGTTGAAGCAATCTTTAAACAAATTATTTTTATGGATTCGTCTGTTTCAAGAACAATGAGATATAAGATTATTAATGATTTCTTTGATAAGAAAAATGTTAATGAAATGCCTGAAAATTTACGCGTTTGCTGTATGGAAAATGCCGTGCCAATCAAATCTTTGATAATTGCGTGTAAGAAATTTTTATAGTTTTTTCTTTGCGTTTCTTCTCGGTGCAGCGTACCAACAGTCCCTTGCCCCTTGATAATTTACTATGTTTTCATTTTTGAAAACAGCCATAAACTGAGCGAGCTGAAAAATATTTAATGAGTGAACTTGAATCATTTCCTCAAACAGCAAATTATATGGATTGTTTTCATCATATTTTGCTCTTGGCATAAAAATTCCCCCTTCTTTATCAATTATACAATAACTGGAAAGAATTTTCAATTGAAAGGAAATAAAAACATGAATGAATTACAAGTATTTCAAAACAGTGAATTCGGAGAACTTGGTGTTCTCACCATTGATGGAAAAGAATATTTTCCAGCTACGCAGTGTGCAACGATCTTAGGATACAAAAGTCCCAAAGATGCAATTTACGCACATTGCAAGGGGGCGGTAAAACACCGCCTCCCTACAAGCGGAGGCACTCAGGAAGCTAAATTTATTCCTGAAGGTGATTTGTACCGCCTGATAATCCGCTCAAAGCTTCCGGCTGCGGAAAAGTTTGAACGCTGGGTATTTGATGAGGTCCTGCCGGAACTCAGAAAAAACGGCTCATACGGAAGCAACATTAACCTTGAAGAAGTTATTGCTAAAACAGCAACGGCGGTTGTTTCAGAAGTTATGAAACACTTTATGTCAAATAGAAGTTGCCAGATGCCTGATCGTTCTTATGAATTAAAACGCAAAGCTAAAAGATACAAGCATACGCAGCCGAGCAAGATTGATACGCTATCCCCGGAACTTAAAGAAAAAGTCGATGATATGATTGCGTCAGGAAAATTTTCGTGTCAGCAGATAGCAAATTTCATTATGAATAATTGTAATATGTACATTTCACAAATGTCCGTAAACAGATATAAACGAATGCACTTTATTGAAGAAGATGATTCTGATAATCAGATGACGCTTTTCTGAATGAAAGTCAACAGAAAGGAAGGATTTTAATGACAATAGGGAAAAAAATAAGGTTCAGACGTGAACTTTTAGGATACAGTCAGCAGGAACTTGCTGACAAGGCGCATATCGGAAGATCATATATATCAGAGCTTGAAAACGGAAAGTATCAGCCGACAGCTCCTGTAATAGTAGGACTTGCAAAAGCTCTGAAATGTACAGCTGATTACCTTATTGAAGATTCGGAGAAAGAGGCAGTCTGATGACAATACAAAGCCGAAACAGCGGAATAACTCCGCTGTCCGCCGGAAATGGTCTACCGGCGCTGATGATGGCAGACCGGAAAGGAAGTGTTAAAAATGGAACTGGAAAGATTTATGTATGAAGCAAGACTGCTTGTCTTCAGGATGGCGAAGCTTATGCTTGAAACTGCGGCAGATGAGAGCATAAAAAAAGAACCGCAGATTCAGCATAAAATCGTTTCTACAGCACTAGCACTGCTGACAGAAGCCGAAACTCTTGAAGAAGAGTTAAAATCCATAAATCTGCGTTCTGATAACAGTATATCAGAATAAAATGAATTCGTCAAGTCTTTTTCTGAAGGAGGTGCTGATTTGGACTATTTGACAGTTAAGGAATATGCGGAACTGAAAGGCTGCAAAACACAATACATACAAAAATTGTGCAAAGAAGGCAAAGTACAGGCAGAGCAACATCTGCATCCGCAGAATAAAAAAATGTGCTACATGATTCCTGTGTCGGCACTTCCGGAAGATGTACAGGCAAAATATTACAGCAAAGTCAGAACTGAAATGAATATGCCGGTTTTAAAGAATGATAAACAGCCTGTTAAAAAGTCTGAAAAGACTATTTTAAAAACATTTGAAGAAATGTCTGAGGAAGAACGCCGTGAAGCAAATATATGGTCTGAAATCATTAAGGAATGGCTGAACATACGAAGCAGGTACAGCAACAAAGCACAGGCTGACAAAGCATATGTCGGTAAATGTCAGCTTGAACATCCGGATATGCAGATAAGCCGTGGAATACTTTACAGTAAGCTGAAGGCATATAACGCAAACGATCCGTATGGACTTGTTGATAAACGAGGAGCGTGGAACAAGGGAAAAAGTAATATACCCTCCTGCGTCTGGGATGCATTTTTATATTATTGGCTGGATGAAAACAAGCCAACGGCGGCAAAGTGTTACAGAAGTGTAATTGACTGGACTGAAGAATTTTATCCGGAACTTATTTCGGAAATTCCAACACTTAGAACTTTCCAACGACACATAGAAAGCGATATTAAATATGCAGTAAAGGTGCTTATGAGGGACGGCGAAAAAGCTTTTTCGGACAGATGTTTGCCGTATGTTACAAGAATGTATGATAAGCTTGAGCCGAATGACTGCTGGATAGCGGACAACCATACACTTGATATACAGTCAACTGATGAAAACGGCATAATACACAGACTGTACCTGACAGCCTTTCTCGATGCCAAAACGGGCGTCCTTACAGGCTGGAATGTTACTGAAACGCCAACGTCATGGTCGACTATCCTCGCCCTCAGACACGGTATAATGCGTTTCGGAATACCGAAATGTGTTTATTTTGATAATGGTCGTGAATTTCTGACACATGACATAGGCGGAAATGGTCACCGGACACGGAAAAGCAAAGCCGGAACTGCTGAACCTGCAACAATACTGAACCGACTTGGCATAGAAATGAGAAATGCAATTGTAAGGAATGCAAAGGCTAAGCCGATTGAGCGTACTTTTGGCACTGTTAAATCTCAGTTTTCCAAAATATTCAGCGGATATTGCGGAGGCACAATTCTGGAGCGTCCGGAAAGTCTGAAAAGGCGCATAAAAAACGGCGAACTGCCAAGAGATTATGAAATACGTGATTTTTTGGAAACATGGATTGACGGTGATTACAATATGCAGCCTTACGGCGGAGCAGAAGCAAAATACAAAGATATGTCCAGAATTGAAGTCTGGAACAAAAGCATACAGTCTGTAAGACAGGCTGATGAAGCAGAACTCAATCTGATGCTTATGCGGTCCACACGATATCAGCAAATCAAGCGAAACGGCGTGTATGTTGAGATATACGGCGAAAAGCACTGGTATATGAACACCGAAGAAACAGTTATGAATATCGGCAAAAAGGTTTGTGTACGATATGATCCGGCTGATCTCAGAAGTGTGCGTATATATGATGAAGAAGACAGATACCTTTATACATGGCAGCTTGCCGACACACTGCTTATGGATTATATAAGTGCTGAAAAGGAAGAAATTGCAGACGCTCAGAAACTCACACGCTCTGTCAGAAGATTTGTTAAGGAAGAAGCGGCAGGAATAGCGGCAAATCTGACGAATGAACAAAGAATTACGATGCTTGATATGAGTATGCGCCGTGCATACGAGAATAAAAAGCAGTTTAAAATTGAAATGCCGTCCAATATTATACCAATAAGAGCCAACGAACCTGAAGCTGAAGAACTCAGGAAAGCCGCAGGGGCTGAAACAGTTGTAGTTGACCTTAATCTTATGGGACGCAACAGTATGAAAAGAAAGGGAGAATAATGAATATGGAATATACGGCACATCAGCAGGAATTGCTGAACAAGCTGAACGACCTGCAAAAAAATAAAAATCTGTCACAAGCAAAACTTGCAGAGCTTGTAGGTATTTCGAGCAGTACAATTTCTCAGCTAAGAAACAAAAAATATCCCGCTGATCCGCAGCAGGTGTTTTCGATGCTTGAAGATTATTTTGGTGTTAAAGAAAGTGCTGAACTTACATACAGTGAAATTGATTATGCACCCACAAGCATATCAAGCGAAATATACGATATAATCAGAATATGCCAGATAAAGGGCGGTCTTGCAGTTGCCTGCGGCGATGCGGGAATAGGCAAGACAAAAGCAGCTCATCAGTACGTCAGGGAACATCCTGCAAACAGCGTACTTATAACAGTAAATCCATGTATAACCGCTATAAAGCCACTGCTTGAAGTGATTGCCGAAAGAATAGGTGCAAGTGCAGAAAAGTCAAGGGACAAACTGTGGATTTCAATCACCGGAAAGCTGTCAGACGGAATGGTTCTGATTTTTGATGAAGCACAGCATCTTTCATACAAAACTATTGAAGTGCTCAGGAGTTTCTCGGATTATTTTAATGACAAAGGTCAGACACTTGGGATATGTTTTATAGGAAATACAGATACGGTAAGCCGTCTTGGAAGCAAACGCGCAGAATTTGCTCAGATTTCCAACAGGACAAAGCAGCGTAAAATTTACAGTAAAGAATCAATAAAGCGAGAAGATATCATAAAACTTTTTCCTCTGCTTGAATCTGAAAAAATGGAAAAAGAAATTGATTTGCTCTGGAAGGTAGCAAAGACTCCTCAGGCACTCAGAGGTGCAATAAATCTTTTTTCAAACGCTTATGACAATGAAAATTATACATATCAGGGACTAATCGCAATGATGAAATTTATGGATATGCAGATATAGGAGGAAAAACAATGCGAAGAGGAACACGCCCTACAAGAGCACAGAAAATACTTATATCCAAAAGAAAATTTACTCCTGCCAACTGGCTTGTTATCAGTGACAGCAAGGAAAGCGTGACAATTATACACAAGCACACAAATACGGTAAAGACCATTAAAAAGACAATTTAAGGAGCTTAAAATGACATTTGAAGAAAAAATCCTTGAAGCGGCTGATGAAAAATGCGGTAAAATTTACAGATGTGAATTGGCAGGCATGACAGTTTCTATGATGGGAATTATTGCGTACATATGCTCGTTTAATTATATGTTTCTTATGGTAACATCGTTTTGCCTTATAATCTGCGCTGCTTGTGAATCAGTTATATATCATATTGAAAAGCAAGCCAGAAAGCAGGTTGCACGGCGGCTTAAAATCCTGAACAAATCACTTGAACTTACAATCCGACCGTTTCCGAAGGACAGGCTTATAATTGAAAAGATAGAGTTTGACCGGGAATATAGTTTCCTGAAAGGAGATAACAGAAATGATTAATAAACTGCCTAATCCGTGTAACAAATGCACAAAACGTTATGTTGCCTGTCATGACAGCTGTAAAATGCACAAAGCTTATATCAAGATAACACATGAAGTCGAACGTCGGATTAATATGGATATAAAGGGCTGTTCACGAATTGGATTTAAGCCTGTGCTATATCAGATAAACGCAAAAACGTGAGGGGTTTGTCCCCTCGCCTTAATGCAGCTCAAAAAAGGAACGGTGACAAGCCCGTATAAATGCAGAGTCAAGGCTATTTTATACAGAAAGGAGAAAGTTTTATGGTATCGAAAAAGCTTACAAGTAAAGCAGGAATAACAATACCAAAATCTGTCAGGG
>USJI01000041.1 GCA_900554975.1 uncultured Ruminococcus sp.
TTACAAGCATATAATGGTTAATGAAAATTTCTTATGGGAGTGATAAGATTGAGCGACAAGAATTTCAGAGAAACCGCTGAAAAATACAGAAACGAAATGATGAAAATCTACGGCAGTAAAAATACAAGGACTGCTGAAGAAAAAGCTGAGGACACTCAGCCGCCTGTGGAAGCGGATATGGAAATACTTATTGAAAAGGAAAAGGAAGATGAGGACGTTTCGCCGTCCGTCACTGACGATATTGAAGAAAGATTTCCGCCGCCGGAAATACCTGCATTCATGAAAATGGACAGCAATAATACACGCCCTCATCCTGATGCCGAAGTGAGTTACGAAAGCGGTCAGACGGAAAGCGTTTCAAAGATTCGTGAAACGCAGTGGCAGGATTACATCACACCCGAAAATTCAGATGAACCGAGAACTGCCGAAAGTGAAATAAAACAGCCCGAATACACAAAATGGGGATATCTGAAAATAAATGTAAGAACAGGCAGCGGCGGAATCCCCGTGCCGAATGCCGCAGTAACCCTCACAAAGCTTGCAGACGGAAGGGAAGAACTCCTTGCACTTACCGCAACCGATATAAACGGTGAAACCGAGGTTTTCAGACTTCCTGCTCCTGATTCAGGCGGAACAAATCCTGAAGATTATGATAAATATTCAGTATATATTGCAGAGGTTTATTCAAAGGGATATTACCGGGAAGTCAGCAGGAATATACCTATATTTGCAAATATAACATCTGTCCAGACGTTCAACCTTATCCCCGAACCTTATTCTTTTGATTCGGGAAAGAATTTTATAGCCTATGACAATACTGAACCAGAAATTTAAGGAGGAGCAGAATGCCGGAATTACCTTTCATTCCCGACCAGATAATCGTGCATCTCGGAACGCCTGATTCAAACGCTGAAAACGTAAGCGTGACGTTTCCGGACTATGTCAAAAATGTTGCAAGCAGCGAGATTTTCCCAAACTGGCCCGAAAATTCACTCAGAGCGAACATCTACGCTATCGTGACATTTGCCCTGAACAGAATATATACTCAGTGGTATCGTGTAAAGGGATATGATTTTGACATAACAAACACGACGCAGTATGACCAGAAATTTATAAACGGACGTGAAATTTTTGAGAATGTAAGCCGTCTTGCAGATGAGCTTTTCAGCAACTATGTAAGGCGTCAGGGATATGTAGAACCTCTTTTCACGCAGTTCTGTAACGGAACAACTGTAACCTGTGATGGTCTTTCCCAGTGGGGAACGGTTGATCTTGCCAAGCAGGGATACACGCCTTACGAGATACTCCAGTATTATTATGGTAATGACATTGAAATTGTACAAAATGCAGAGGTCATGACAAACACGCCTTCCTATCCTGGAGTTGAACTGCGGCTCGGAACATTCGGCAATGACGTGAGAACCATACAGGTTCAGCTCAACCGTATTTCAAGAAACTATCCCGCAATTGAAAAGATAAGCACTGTTGACGGAGCCTTCGGCGTTCCGACAGAAAATGCCGTAAAAACCTTTCAGGGGATATTTGGTCTTGAGCAGACAGGAGTTGTAGACAAAGCAACATGGTACAAAATAGCCTACATATTTATAAGCATTAAAAAGCTTGCGGAACTCAATTCCGAAGGGTTGAGGCTTGACGAGGTCAGCCGGCAGTACAAGGAAGAGCTTTCTTTCGGTATGCAGGACCCGCAGGTAAAGAATCTCCAGTATTTTCTTGCAGTTATCGGCGCATACTATGATGCGGTAATGCCTGTTGAGATAACAGGGTATTTCGGCGAACAGACCGAGAATTCTGTAAAGTCATTCCAGAAAGTCTATGGTCTTGAACCTACGGGAGTTGTAAACCGTGCAACATGGATAGATATTTACAGAGCCTATGACGGTATAATACAGTCCATTCCGATAGATGACGGCGATGATGTGATACTCTTTCAGGGAAGCATTCTCAAAGAGGGCATGACAAGCAATGAAGTAAAACTGTTGCAGCAGTATCTTACATATATAAACCAGTCTTACCCGAACATTCCTGCGGTAAATGACACAGGCTATTTCGGCCCTGTCACCCGTTCTTCCGTACTTGCCTTTCAGCGGCAGTTTGGTCTTAATCCGAACGGAATAGTCGGTGCTGTTACATGGAATGAGATAGCAGGACTTTATTCAGACCTGAAATATGGTTTTGACAAACGTCCGTATCAGAATCCGGGATACACCATAAAACAGGAGGCATAAGATATGGCATACACAGACGACCAGCAAACAAGGCACATTTCCGAACTGCAAAGATATCTTTACAGCATATCACATTACAATGAAAATATACCAAGAGTCATGCCCGACGGCATTTACGGGCTGGAAACGCAGGAATCGGTCAGAGCATTCCAGAAGGAATACGACCTTCCGCCGACAGGTGAAATGAATCATGCCACATGGAACAAGCTTTCGCAGATATATCTTGACTTCAACAAAACAGCAATCCCGCTCGATGTCTTTCCCTCAACATACATTCTCCAGCCGGGCAGTGAGGGAGCGATTGTTTCCATAATCCAGATAATAATAAATACTCTCGGCGAACGCTACGGCGGTATCACTCCGATATCAGTAACAGGCATCTACAACAAGGAAACACAGCTTGCAGTTGAAAATTTCAAAAATATAGCCGGAACATCCAACGGAAAATCCGGTGTGGATACAGATACATGGAATAAACTTGCCTCCGGCTTCAACCAAGTTCTTTAGTTCGTTGTTTATTTTTATAGGTGCATTTATATAAGGCTCGACCGCTTTCTAAATTGTTTAAGATAATACAACGCTTGTAGAACGAAATCACAAAATGGCTCGACCGCTTACTAAGCTGTTTAAGATAATACAACGCTGATAGAATAAAAATCAACCGCACCAAAAAAAGGACGCCTTTTACAGACGTCCTTACTTTTATATCACATATTACTGTTTTGCTCTTGTCTTTGCTCTTAAAGTATTGCTCAGGATTCTCTTTCTGATTCTTATATTCTCAGGAGTTACTTCAAGAAGTTCATCATCTGCAAGGAATTCAAGGCTGTCCTCAAGGCTGAGTCTTCTCGGCGGAACAAGTCTGAGAGCATCATCAGAACCGCTTGCACGGGTGTTTGTCAGATGCTTTTTCTTACATACGTTTACAACAAGGTCTTCTGCCTTTGGTGATGCACCGACAATCATTCCCTCATAAACCGGAGTACCTGCCGGAATAAACAGCTGTCCTCTTTCCTGTGCATTGTAAAGACCGTATGTTACAGCCTCACCTGTTTCAAATGATACAAGAGAACCTGTATTTCTTCTTGGGATTTCGCCCTTGTATGGCTGGTAGCTGTCGAATACGCTTGACATAATTCCCTCGCCCTTTGTATCTGTAAGGAATTCACTCTTGTATCCGAAAAGTCCTCTTGAAGGAATAAGGAATTCAAGTTTCATTCTTGAACCCTGCGGATGCATTTCGAGCATTTCTGCCTTTCTTGTACCCATTTTTTCCATAACTGAACCAACACATTCTTCCGGAACATCAATAACAAGTCTTTCAACAGGTTCAAGCTTGTTGCCGTTTTCGTCCTCATGGAAAAGTACTCTCGGAGTTGAAACAGAAAGTTCATAGCCTTCTCTTCTCATGTTTTCAATAAGGATAGAAAGGTGCATTTCTCCTCGTCCTGCAACTCTGAAAGCGTCAGTATTTTCAGTTTCCTCAACACGGAGTGAAACATCTCTGAGTGTTTCCTTGAAAAGTCTTTCACGAAGCTGTCTTGAAGTTACGAACTTACCTTCCTTACCGGCGAAAGGAGAATCATTAACAGCAAATGTCATTTCAACTGTCGGTTCGCTTATCTTTGTAAACGGAATTGATTCAACCTTTTCAGGGTCACATATTGTATCACCGATTGTAATACCCTCAATACCGCTTACCCATACGATATCACCTGCTTCAGCCTCATCAACAGGAACTCTCTGAAGTCCTTCTATCTGTAAAAGTGAAACAAGCTTTGCATTTGTATTTTTCTTGTCAGGATGCTGATGATTGCAAACAACGACATTCTGGTTTACCTTAGCCTTTCCTCTTGCAATACGTCCGATACCGATACGGCCTACATATTCGTTATAGTCAATAGAGGAAATAAGCATCTGGAACGGGCCGTCCTCTTCAACCTTCGGAGGTTCGATATAATCAAGTATAGTATCAAACAGCGGAATAAGGTCTTTTCCTTCTTCATACTGGCTGAGCGATGCAGTACCTGCACGGCCTGAACAGAAAAGGATAGGGCTTTCAAGCTGTTCCTCATTTGCATCAAGGTCAAGCAGAAGTTCAAGAACTTCATCGCCTATCTCGTCAAGACGTGCGTCAGGACGGTCAATCTTGTTTACGACAATGATTATCTTGTGGTTCATTTCAAGTGCTTTTGAAAGAACGAATCTTGTCTGCGGCATAGCACCCTCAGCAGCGTCAACGAGCAGCAGAACACCGTCAACCATGCTAAGAACACGTTCAACCTCTCCGCCGAAGTCAGCGTGTCCCGGAGTATCAATAATATTTATCTTTGTGCCCTTATAGCATACAGATGTATTTTTTGCAAGGATAGTAATTCCTCTTTCACGTTCGATATCGTTGTTATCCATAACTCTTTCTGCAACGACCTGATTTTCTCTGAACGCACCGCCCTGTTTGAGCATCTCATCAACCAGCGTTGTTTTACCATGGTCAACGTGGGCAATAATAGCAATGTTTCTCAAATCTTCTCTAACCATTTTTATTTCCTCCCTGGTACTTCTATAAAAAAGCACACATTTTTAGATCATCATTTCATTTTCCCTTTACTCCGCAAGTATATTTCATTCCCATTTCCCGGGAAATTATACTTCTTATATCCTCAGAAGAGCCCTCGGTAATGCCGCCCTTTTTAAGGATATAAGCCTCATTGCGTCTGAAATTTATAAAGAAATAATTGTCTGTTTCAGTTATTTTAAAGATGTCACTGTAATTTCTGCGGATATCAAATGAATTTTCGCCGCAGTCTGCTGAAACGGACATATTCTGCTGATAAAAAGTAAATTTCACAGGAGAACTGCCGTAATTTTTTCTGAACCGGTTATACAATATTCTTGGATTCAAAACAAAAATGTATGCATACACGACCAGACACCATATAAGACCTGCAATTCCAAGATGAAGATTTCTTCCGGAATTCCCAGTAAAAACAGATATTATCACGAGAACGAGCATAGCCGCCGAAAAAATACAGAGCATAATCTTAACGGATGCCGAACTTGTCCTGCAAAGTTCCTTTATATCATCGTAACCAACGGTATTTTCCGCTTTTACAGTCATATTTACTCCTTTGTTTTTATCCTATTGAACTAAATTAGTCCACATACAGGAAAACATTTTGTTTAAACAGCGTTTTTTTTACTGCATAAAAAATGTCCTGCATAAAATGCAGGACATTTTGGTGGGAGAAGATGGATTCGAACCATCGAAGCGTAAAAGCAACAGATTTACAGTCTGCCCCCTTTGGCCACTCGGGAATTCTCCCATAAAAATTCCGCCGACTATTGCCGGCAGAATTGGAGCTGGTGGACGGACTCGAACCCCCGACCTGCTGATTACAAATCAGCTGCTCTACCAACTGAGCTACACCAGCACGATACCGGCTCAAATATAATAGCAAACCGACATGGTTTTGTCAACAATAAAATTCAAAAACCAGCAAAGAAATTTTACATACCGGAGGAGATAAAAATGACCATAGCCGAATTGTCCGGAGAATACAGAAAAAGCGGCGAGGTTTGCCGCATACGGGCTGAGGAGCTTGAGACACGGCTCAAACGGGAGAAAATGTGCGAGATGGACAAAATGCGACTGCGCCGGAAGATCTCCATGCTCACGAACATGGCGCGGGATGCCATAGCGACCTCACGATACCTTGAAAACTATTACGGAGATGAAAAACATGAACGGGAAAAAGCTGAATATGTTTGCTAAGCAGGAAGAATATGCAGCCCTGCGCAACTTTATTAAAATAGTAGAAAACAGCGGAGATGGGGGCATGGCGGCATCGGTAAAGCGTGCTATCGATCGTGAGCTTACCCGCCGCCAGCGCCAGATGGTGTACATGTACTATCTTGAGCAGATGCGCATGCAGGATATCGCCGATGAGCTTGGCCTGAGTATTTCAAGCGTCAGCCGCACGATAAAGCGTGGACGCCGCAGGCTCAAAAGCTGCCTTCGCTACGGCGGCAAGGCGCTCATGGACGCAATGGAAGATTGAAGTGGTTTACTTTGAGCTGAGGTTGTGTTAAACTCAAGCCATGGCGAAAGGAGCATGGCGTGAAAACTAATCGTAAAAAGAAACAGAACGGTTTGAAAACCATACAGCTTATCCTGCTCGCCCTTGCGGTCACTGCATTAGTGGTGCTCGTTGTCAAGGTATATGAGCGTAATATGAGCATACAGAACGACCCCCACTACGGGCAGGTAGAGGTATTTAACGGACAGGATTATATTTGGATAACACCTGAGGACGGTGTTCCGGTGAACACGCTCAAGGCCGAGGAGTTTACAATGGACGAAAGCGGCAGACCCGTGTACACGGGGTCGCAGTATAAGTCCATGCTCGGCGTCGATGTCTCGCAGTATCAGGGCGATATTGACTGGCAGCAGGTGTATGACAGCGGCGTTCGCTTTGCGATAATAAGAGCGGGCGGCCGGTACTACGGTGAAAACGGCGAAATGTACACCGACGATAACTTTGCCGCAAACCTTGCAGGAGCAAAGGCAGCGGGACTCAAGGTCGGCGTGTATTTCTTCTCTCAGGCGATAAACACCGAGGAAGCCCGTGAGGAGGCGCTGTATACGCTCGATCTCATAGGCGACACGGAGCTTGACCTTCCCGTGTTCTGTGACTGGGAGCGTGTTGCCGACACCGATGCACGCACCGGCACCGTGGACGGCGCTACCATGACAGACTGCGCCGCCGCATTCTGCGAGACGGTAAAGCAGGAGGGCTTTGATGCCGGAGTTTACATCTATCCCAGCACCGGCTACTACGACTATGAGCTTTCACGGCTCACCGACTACGCCTTCTGGTGCACGAGCCTCGGCGATCATCCGTTTTTCTACTATGCGCACACCCTGTGGCAGTATAGCTTTGAGAGCAGCGTTCCCGGCATCGACCATAAGTGCGACATGAACATGATGTTTTATAAGTAAGCTGACGGGAGACGAACTCCAATCGTCTGTCAGTGTGCTCTTTCGGAGCTTTTCGCCTTGCCGGACACAAGGCCCGTCTGTACGAAAAGAAAGCCGAAAATCCCTCGAAAAACACTACCGACAGATG
>USJI01000042.1 GCA_900554975.1 uncultured Ruminococcus sp.
ACAGAATAGTTGTTGTGATAAAGAATATCAGGTCTGAAAGATTGAAAAGTCCCTGAGAGAAAGAAACGAATCTTTCCTGTGTTGAAAGGCTTCCGATTATTTTTGCCGCCTTAGGAAGATTTGTGAAAAGTGCACTGTCCTTGAAGTTGTCGATGAAAATGAGGATTATCATTGCTCCCTCACCGAGAATAGCTGCAATGATAGGACTTTCAGTAAATGAGGACATGAGCATACCGATAGCTATGCAGACAAGTCCCCAGAGGAAAAATCCGATATATCCGCATATAAGGCTTGACCATACAACATCACCTTTTATCATAGTGATAACAGGGTAGAAGAGAGTAAGCACAAGCATAGTCAGAAAAACTGTTGCAACTGCAAGGAATTTTGCAATTACTATCTGGAAAACATTCAGCGGACTTGAAATAAGAAGAACTTCCGTTCCGCCCTTTCTTTCGTCAGCAAATGTTCTCATGGTAAGTGCAGGTATCAGGAATATAAAGTAGAAAAAGTTGTTGTAGAAAACATTCGGGAAAGAAAATTTGTAAACATTTCCTGTGAGGTCAGAGATACCGTTTATAAAACTCAGAGAAAATACCAGCAGGAAAAGTGCCGCTATAACATAAGCAAACGGTGAATAATAGTAGGACTGAAGTTCCTTTTTAAATAAAGCAAACATAGTTTATTCATCCTCCTTGTCAGAATTGTCTGAAGAATCAGTTTCGCTGTCATAATAAGGATTTTGTGAATCCATTTCTTCAAGAAGATCTTTCAGACCTTTCTTTTTAGGAGCCTGTGACGTGAGCTTTACAAAGACTTCTTCGAGATTCGGCTTTTCGGTTGTTACTTCGTCAACGACAAAATCATTCTTTATAAGGTTTGTCATAACGTTTTTGCGGACTTCGTCATCTTTTATTTCTATTCTGTATGTATAAGTGTTTGTCTTGGCATACGATGTATCAGTTATGCCGATAACACCTTCAATAGATTTTATACATTCTGTTGCCTTGTCCTTTTCGCCTTCAACTGTCATGTTGAGTATCATGTTTGTTCCAAGGCTGTCCTCAAGGTTCTTTATTTTGTCAACAGCTCTGATTTCGCCATGGCTTATGATAACAACTCTTTCACATACTTCCTGAATTTCAGCGAGTATGTGGGAACTCAATATAATAGTATGGTCTTTTTTCAGAGAGAGAATAAGATTTCTGACTTCGATAACCTGGTTCGGGTCAAGTCCGACAGTCGGTTCATCGAGAACGAGGTATTTAGGATTCCCGAGAAGTGCCTGTGCAAATCCCACACGCTGTTTGTAACCTTTTGAAAGGTTTCTGATAAGCCTTTTTTCAACGTCCTTTATTTTCAGCTTATCCATTGCCAGTTCAACCTGTTCAGCACGTTCACTGCGTTTTATACCTTTTATACCGGCGGCAAATTTCAGGTATTCCTTTACCTTCATGTCAAGATAAACCGGAGGAATTTCCGGAAGATACCCCATCATTTTTTTAACCTTTGAAGGTTCTTCAGCGATATCAAGACCATCTATCAGAACTTTTCCGCTTGTGGACGGAAGATATCCGGTTATGATATTCATTGTTGTGGACTTTCCGGCACCGTTTGGTCCGAGAAATCCCAGGATTTCGTTGTCATTGACCGTAAAACTCAGGTTTTTGACAGCGGCATTCCGACCGTAATATTTTGTCAGATTTTTTATTTCGATCATCTATGTACCCATGCCTTTCGTAATTTTTTGGCTTTGTGTGAATTTATGTAAAAATGCATATTATAATAGGTATAGACTGCTTGCAAATATGCAAAATTATACACGTTAACATTATCTCAGAAAGTTATGAACAAAATATGAATAAAATGTAACTATATTATTAAGGTTTGTGGAAAACTCCCAAATTTCCACATTTTACAAGCGTAATTATAAAGTGAAATTGTGAAATTTGTGTGAATAGCGGCTGTATATATAATGAATATAAACACAAAACAGCAGTGTGAAACGGCTATTTTCACAAAAAAAGAACTGCTGTTTAGGTACTGTTGTCATAATTAACAAAAGAAACCAGAATTGTCTGTGCAAGTATACAATTTTGAGATTCGGAGGTTCAAGTTTTTGGGCAAAGTGTTGACAATTTAAAAATGCTGATTTATAATATGATTATGAAATTTTATAGCGTGTTTTGTGATGGCGCTGTAAAATTTAAGGAATTGAACGATTTCTTAAATTTAGTACGCATAAGTTACGAAAAATTCTTTCTAAGAGAGGGGAAATACTGATGATACTTAAGAAGAAGAAGGCTGTTATCGCAGCAATTCTTTCAGCAGCTCTTACAGTTTCAGCTATGATGCCTGCAGCATCAGCAGCCGGAACAAGAACTAAAGAAGAAAAATATGGTGATTCAACATATGCACAGAGATTTCTGTCATTATATGACGATGTAATCACAAACGGTGTTGAAAATGGATACCTGAGTGAACAGACAAAGTCAAGCGGAACTCTTGGTATTCCTTACCATGCAGTTGAAGAGCTTATTGTCGAAGCTCCTGACTACGGTCATGAAACAACATCAGAAGCTATGTCATACATTGTATGGATGGCTGCAATGCACGATTTTATTATTAAGAATGGTGTTACAGACGCAGACGGAAAAACAGTTGACGTTAGTGCTGAAAAGAGCGACCTCGCAGCAGCATGGAAGTCAATGGAAGTTATGATTCCTACAATTCAGGGTAACATCATGCAGAACTCAAATCTGAGTGCGCAGTATGCAGAAGAACATGAAGATCCTGAAACATATCCAACAGCTCAGAATCCAAGCAACACAGGTGTTAACCCGATTCACGCTAAGTTTACTCAGGTTTACGGAAGCGATAAGGGTCTTTACCTGATGCACTGGCTCGCTGACGTTGATGACTGGTATGGCTACGGCGGAAACAACGGACAGTTCACATTCATCAATACATTCCAGCGTGGTGCTAACGAATCATGTTGGGAAACAGTTCCGCATCCATGCGTTGAAGAACTTAAATACGGTATGTCCGGCAGAGGTATGAAGGGTATCTTCAATACTGACGCTACAGTAACACCACAGTTTGCTTATACAAACGCACCTGACGCTGAAGACCGTGCTATCCAGGCTATTTATGCAGCTAACAGATGGGGCGTTGGCAGTTCAGATCTTGACGCTAAGGCTGGTAAAATGGGTGACCAGTTAAGAAACAATATGTACGATAAGTACTATAAGGAAATTGGTTGTCAGAATGCTTGGTCAGGTTCTGCTTCGGGCAGAGGCGGCGCTCACTACCTGATGTCATGGTATACATCATGGGGCGGTGCTCTTCCTTCAACAGGTCAGAACTGGGCATGGCAGATCGGTGCGAGCCACTGTCACGAATTCTATCAGAACCCACTCGCAGCTTATGCTCTTCTTGCTGATGACGGACTCAAGGCAGGTATGAAGACAGGTTCAGATGCAGTTACAGATTACGAAGAATCACTCAAGAGACAGCTCGAATTCTACCTCTGGCTGCAGTCAGCTGACGGCCCGATCGCCGGTGGTGCTACAAGCTCATGGAACGGTAGATACGAAACATATAAATACAATGCAACAGATACTGCTAAATATGGCACAGATAAGCCTGCTACATTCTATAAGATGGCATATTTGGAACATCCGGTTTACCTCGACCCAGGTTCAAACCACTGGATTGGTAACCAGGTATGGGCAGTTCAGCGTCTTGCAGAACTTTACTATGATGTAAAGACAAATCCATCATCAGTTTCACAGTCACTCAAGGTTGCTGGAAACATGACAATTGAATCAGCTCTTAAGGCTATTCTTGACAGATGGGTTGAATGGTTTGTTGGTCAGGTTGAACTTACAGATGACGGTTCATACACAATCCCTGCAACACTTGACTGGTTCGGTCAGCCTGCAGACTGGAACGGAACATATGATCCAAATGCAAATGCTAAACTCACATGTACAGTTACTGCAACAGGTACATCTGACCTTGGTTGTGTATCTTCACTTGCTAACTCACTCATTTACTATGCAAAGGCAAACGATGTCGATTCAAGTGCTGCTACAACACCTGATAAGTCAAATACAGCTGCTTATGGTCTGTATCTTGCTCATGAGCTTCTTGACCGTGAATGGAACATGGGTCGTGATGACATTGGTCTTTCAATCGAAGAAACAAATGGCAGCATGGTAAGACTCTTTGAACAGGATGTATGGGTTCCGGACGGCGTTAAGGCTTCACCAAAATATGATGGTACAATGCCAAACGGCGACAAGGTTACAACAGGTATCAAGTTCCTTGATATCCGTTCACAGTACCTTGGCGATAACAAGGACGGTACAAATACAGGTGCAAAACAGTCTAACGGCTACGGCACAAGCACAGAAATCGACGGCAAGTACTATTCAGATAACAGAGGATATGTAAAGAAATTCTATGATGCATACCAGAGTGTTAAGAATGGCACAGCTGAAGAAAAGACAGCTGCTATGGAATCTGTTAAACTTAACTACCACAGATTCTGGCACGCAGGTGATATCCTGGTAGCTATGGGAACAATGGCTGAACTTTATCCTGATGTACTTCCGGATTCTGACAGTGATGAAGAAGTAGTAGATAAGACAGAAATCGAAGTAGCAGTTGGCGGTAGTGACACAATCACAGCTAAGCCATCCGGTACATTTGAATCTGCTGATGATAAGATTGCAACAGTTGATAAAGATGGTAAAGTAACAGGTGTTGCTGCTGGTGAAACAACAGTTAAGGTTACATTCCCAAGCGGTAAGACTGTTGATGTTAAGGTTACAGTAACAGAAACAGATACAACAGCTGCTTCTGATGTTACACTTCCAACAGGAACACATGATCCTGCAAGCCTTCTCTACGGAGACGTTGACCTTGACGATTTCGTTGGTGCAACAGACGTTGTACTTCTTAACAAGTATCTCCTGAGTACAGAAGAATATCCACTTACACATGAAGATGATGACAGAGCTTATGAACAGGCTAATGCAAGCTACGATGATGCAATCAACCTGAACGACTCACAGGCTATCATCCAGAAGGTACTTGGAATATTCACACAGGACGATCTTGGTCCTCAGGATTAATAATTTTGGTTTTTCATTTTAATTCCTTTTTTATAATTCCTATTTAATCCCTTTAAATCCGGCCTTTTATACAAAGGTCGGATTTTTTTGCTGTATATACTTGATTTCTTGCGCTCAGAATGCTATAATAAAATAATAGTATATTGTGAACAAATGTAATGGGAGGTTATCATGTGATTAGAAGCATGACCGGTTATGGACGTGAACAGCAGATTATAGATCAGAGGGACATAACCGTTGAAATAAAATCTGTTAATCACAGGTATTATGAGTTTTCGGCAAGAGTGCCGAGAGCTTATGGATATCTGGAGGAAAAACTCAAATCGTTTGTCAAGGGCAAAATTTCCAGAGGAAAAATTGAGGTCGGAATTACCATAAATAATCTGAATGGTAAGGAAGCTGATATAAAAGTTGACAAAACTATGGCTCTCGGGTATGTTAATGCCCTTAGAAATGCCAATGAATTTCTGAATCTTGAAGATGATATAACTCTTACATCTTTAATGAAATTTTCTGATATTTTCACTGTTCAGAAAATTGCAGAGGACGAAGAAAAAATCTGGAATGATGTAAAAAGCGTTGTGGAAAAAGCACTGAAAAAATTTGTTGCAATGCGTGAAACAGAGGGACAGTCACTCAAATCCGACCTTCTTGCGAAGCTTTCGGTTGTTGAGGAAACTTTGAAGAATGTAGAAAAACTTGCACCGCTGACAGCTGAAAATTATCGTGAAAAACTTTATGCCAAACTCAAGGAAGTGCTGGGAGATACTGATATTGACAACCAGCGAATACTTACTGAGGCAGCGATATTTGCGGAAAAAATTGCCATAGATGAAGAAACAGTAAGACTTGAAAGTCATATCTGTCAGTTCAGGGAACTGCTTGAAAGCGATGAACCACTGGGCAGAAAGCTTGATTTCCTTGTACAGGAGATTAATCGGGAAATAAACACTATTGGTTCAAAGGCGCAGAATCTTGATATAACCAGATGTGTGGTTGATATGAAGTCTGAAGTTGAAAAAATAAGAGAACAAATTCAGAATATTGAATAGTGAGGAAATTATGCAGTTAATAAATATTGGCTTTGGAAACATGATTTCATCTTCCAAGCTTATTGCAATTGTCGGCCCTGAGTCTGCTCCTATAAAAAGGATAGTCCAGGAATCGAGAGATGCCGGAAGGCTTGTTGATGCAACATATGGAAGAAGAACAAGGGCTGTTATTATAATGGAAAGTGACCACGTTATTCTATCAGCAATCCAGCCGGAAACAATTGCTGCAAGACTTGATGAGGAGGATGAATCTGAAGATGAATAAGGGTCTGCTTATTGTTGTATCTGCTCCGTCAGGATGCGGCAAGGGAACTGTTTTGCATGAAATTCTTAAAGATGACAGTTTTTACTGTTCGGTTTCCGCTACAACAAGAAAGCCTCGTGAAGGCGAGATAAACGGCGTAAATTACTATTTCCTTTCAAAGGAAGAATTTGAACAGAAAATAAAAGATGATGCTATGCTTGAATATGCACAGTATTGTGAAAACTATTATGGAACACTCAAACAGGAAGTTGACAGTAACCTTGAAAAAGGAAAAAATGTCATTCTTGAAATTGATGTTCAGGGAGCTATGCAGATAAAGAAACAGCGTCCGGAGGGAGTATTTATATTCATGCTTCCGCCTTCGGTAAAAGAGCTTGAAAGACGTCTCAGAAAAAGAGGAACAGAAACTGATGACGTTATTGCCCTTCGTGTTGCTGAAGCAGAAGGCGAGATAAAACAGGCTTCAAAGTATGATTACGTTATGGTCAATGCAGCACTTGAAGATGCTGTTGAAGACTTTAAAACCATAGTAAATGCACAGAAGTTCAAGGCTGAACGTGCAGAAAATTTAATTGATGAGGTGCTTAAAAATGCTTAGACCAGCTATGACACAGTTGATTTCAAAAAATGACAGTTGCTATTCTTTAGTTATCGGAATCGCAAAAAGGGCGAGAGAAATTGCCGATGAACTTTATGAAAACAAACAGACTCTTGAAGAAAAGCCTGTAAAGACAGCTGTTGAAGAATTTGCAGCCGGAAAATTCAAGATTGTTGAATATAATCCGGACGATGAAAGCAATAAATGAGTTTTGATGAGAATT
>USJI01000043.1 GCA_900554975.1 uncultured Ruminococcus sp.
TTCGGATTCTTCTTATATTTACATCAACTATTTTGTCATCGCCGTAATAATTTTCGCCCCAGATATGGGTCAGTATACTTGAACGGTCAAGAGCAGTATTCTTGTTGTTCATGAAGTATTCCATTATCTGATATTCAACCTGTGTAAGGTCTATCGGAACACCGTTTTTTGTAACCGTCCTGCTTTTCAGATTAAGTATGAACGGGCCGGATTCAAGAATTGTCGAAGTGTCTTCCTTCTTGATAAAGCTCATGCAGACACGTCTGTATATCGCATCAACCCTTGCTGTCAGTTCAGAAGGCGAAAAAGGCTTTGTGATATAATCGTCAGCACCCATCATAAGACCGCTTACCTTGTCCATTTCCTGTGCCTTGGCGGTAAGCATTATGATACCGAGTGTGGAGCTTTTTTCACGAAGCTTTTTGCACACTGTAAAACCATCTATTCCCGGCATCATGATATCAAGCAGAACTATGTCAAAATTGCCTTTTTGTTCAACGAATGCACGAAGTGCGTCCTCTCCGCAGTTAACATCATAAACGTCGTATCCGACACGCTTTAGATTGATAACCACAAAATCACGGATTGCGTCCTCGTCCTCACATACCAAAATGCGTTTCATAAAAGACTCCATTTCCCAGACTGCAAAGCAGACCTTATTTATCCTCGAATTTAAATTTCAGCATTATTTCAGCCGGAGATGATACAAGTTCATCTTCCGCATTTATCTTTATAAAGAACATCTTGTCGCCCTTTGAGTGCAACAGTTCAAAGCCGGATTTTTTAAACGCCTGATGCTTGCTGCTGTCCGAAACGGTAACGACTCTGAATATCTCGTTTCCTGTTCCGGTCTGTTTGTCATAACGGCAAAACCTCAGCCCTGATGAATCAACATCAACAGTGACTTTGTCCCGCCACTCATCAGGTATTATAAATGTATAACCGTCCGTTATGCTCTGATAACTCAGATACTTTTCTTCCAGTTTATCCTCATCGTCCAGAACATACCATTTGCTGAAATACACCCTGCTGTCATCAGTCTTGCCCTCATATCCGGGGCATACCACAGGAACAGGTATTTCCGTTTCGCCGTCGCCGTCAACATCACCGCAGGTGTATGCGGAAGGGCGGAGCGTTTCCTCCTTTTTTATATCCGGAGCAAAAAGCTCTATAAGATTGTTCCTGCTGTCAACGGTAAAGACCTCTGTTGCGATCATACCGTTTCCTGTATCTGCGTCAAGATAAACAGCCGTTGAGCCGTCCGGCAGCTTTCCGTATTTCATATTGGAATAGCCCGTAAAGCTTTCGCTGAGTTTCACCGTTGAGCGGAGGTAATTTCCGTCCTCGCCGAGGTAATACACAGCCGCAGATGCTTGTCTTGACGTACTCTGTCCCAGAGCTGTAAAAAGCTCAAGTGTTCCGTCGCCGTTTATATCGGCGGTATCGAATACAGAGTAATAGTTATTTTCAAATGTGGTGTTGAGTTTTCCGTCGGAATAATCATAAATGCTTACAACCTTTTCGCTCTGGTTTATAAGGCTGTATCCGACAATTATATTTATTCTGTCATTATTTCCGAGTTTTGTTATCTTGACCTGTTCTATCTCGTTTCCCCCTGCTTCATAGTCACAGACGGAATGCCAGCCTGAACCATTCTGGTCAAGAATATTCATTCTCAGGGAGCTGTCATCGGTATTGTTGAGGGAATTCTTCCTGTAAAAAACGACAGCTTCGTTTTCGGAATCCCCGTCAACATCAGCAATTATAAATGCTGACAGATAGTCCCCGGATTTCGGATATTTCAGACTGATATTTGTACCTGCATAATCTGTAAGCGCCTTGTATATATGCTCCTGCTGTGTGCTGAGCTTCGGCGGAGTAAGAAGTGTGTCAACTCCTGCATTCAGCGAACAGCCCGAAAGCATAAACAAGGCGGAGAGAAGCAAAGTTATTTTAAGTGGTCTTTTCAATTTGCTTTCCTCCTGTTATGCTTAAACTAGATTATATTCTGATTATCTCTTATCAATAGGAATATACTTTTTCGGCTTTGCAACTGCCTTGTACGCCGGACGGATAATTCTTCCGCCTGTCAGTATTTCCTCGATTCTGTGTGCTGCCCAGCCAACCATTCTTGAAACGGCAAACAGCGGAGTATACAAATCTGACGGAATACCCAGCATCTTGTAAACAAGACCTGAATACATATCAACATTTGCACAGACAACCTTTTCACTGCCCTTGACCTTTTTGAAAACTTCCGGTGTAAGACGTTCAATTGTTTCAAGAAGTCTGAACTCAGCTTCAATTTCCTTGCCGGCAGCAAGATGCATTGCCTTTCTCTTGAGAATAACTTCTCTCGGGTCGGAAAGTGTATAAACAGCGTGACCCATACCGTAAATAAGTCCTGAACCGTCATTTGCTTCCTTATTCAGAACCTTTATCATATGGTCGGCAACCTGACCTTCACTTTCCCAGTTCTTTACATTTTCCTTGAAGTTTTCGAGCATCTGCATAACCTTTATATTAGCACCGCCGTGACGTGGTCCTTTAAGAGAACCGATAGCGGCAGAATATGCAGAATATGCGTCTGTTCCGGAAGATGTCAGCACACGGCAGGTAAATGTTGAGTTGTTGCCGCCGCCATGCTCTGCATGAAGCATAAGCATAGTATCAAGAAGCTGTGCCTCCTCCTTTGTGAACTGTCTGTCCAGACGCATAAGAGAGAGGATTGTTTCAGCTGTATTCTGCTCCTTTATAAGCGGATGCATTACCATACTCTTGTTTTCATAATAGCTTTTCTTTGTCTGGTATGCATTTGTCATGATAACCGGAAGCTTTGCAATAAGCTCAATAGCTATTCTCATTTCGTTTTCGATACTGTTGTTTTCGCACTCTTCATCATATGAATAAAGTGCAAGAACGCTTCTTCCCATCTTGTTCATGATATTTTTGGAAGGTGCTTTCAGTATCATATCAACAACGAATCCCGGCGGCAGTTCACGTCTTCTCGACATATAATCGGAAAAAGTATCAAGCTGTTCCCTTGAAGGCAGACGTCCTGTAAGAAGAAGATATGCTATTTCTTCAAATCCGCAGCGGTCTTCTTTTTCAATGTTTTCCACCAGATCCATAATGCTGTATCCACGGTAAATAAGTTCACCGTTAATAGGCTCAACATCACCCTCATTCACAATATAGCCATGTACATTACAAATGTTGGTAAGACCTGCAACCACACCTGTGCCGTCCTTGTTTCTGAGTCCTCTTTTCACATAGAATTTGTCGTAAAGTTTCGGATCGATTCTGGAATTCTCAGACAAGTCTGAGCATAATCTTTTAATACCGTCATTGTCATTAAAACTATTCACTTGCTCACTCCCATTCTTTTATAGTTAACTTTTATTATAACCGATTTTCGCAAATATGTCAATTACCCTGATAATATTAAGAAGTAAGGAACATTTTTCTTAAATCGGATAACAATTTACAGCTTTCTTCAGAAAGCGGAAAGGAAAAATTCATGAAATCCTATGTATCTGCCGCTGTTATTTTCGCCGTACTCCTTGTGTCTGTGCCTGCTGCACCGCTTCTGTCATCAGAGCTGAAATCCGCACAGGCTCAGGAACTTATGGACAGGGAGGAAACAAGCGAAAGCAGTACCCAAAAGGAAACTGATGAAAAAGATAATAAAAAGGAAAGCAAAAATGATTCCGAAGAAGTTTTCAGGGTTCTGGATATCACGACCGGAAAGGTTGAGGAAATATCCGCATTTGATTACGTTGTCGGAGCAGTCTGTGCGGAAATGCCTGCCACATTTGAACCCGAAGCCCTGAAAGCACAGGCTGTGGCTGCACACACCTACGCAGTGCGTCAGATGGAAAAAGCAAAGGTTTCACCTGACAAGGAGCTTTGCGGAGCGTATTTTTCAAACGACAGCAGTAAATATCAGGCATATTTTACGGAAAATCAGGCAAAACAGTATTACGGAGATGAATATGACGAGTATATAAAAAAGATAAGGGACGCTGTAAGCGATGTTGAAGACGAGATACTTGTCTATGAGGACGAGCCGATAATAGCCGCCTTTCACTCAATGTCGGCAGGCACTACTGAAAGTGCCGAAAACGTATGGGGAAGCAAGGTGGATTACCTCGTTCCGGTAGAAAGCGATGAAGATACCAGTGCACCGAAATATCTTGAGGAATATGAGTATACCGAAGATGAAATGCGTGAACGGCTTGAAAAAGCTTTTGATGATATAAAACTCGAAAAAGATCCGTCCGTATGGTTTTCGGACATATCAAAAAGCAAGTCAGCTACTGTTCTTTCCGTAAAGGTCGGAAACAAGACCGTTTCCGGACAGGAAATCCGTGCCGCACTTTCCCTGCGTTCAGCGGCATTCGACATTGAATATGATGACGGATTCAAAATCACCACAAGAGGATACGGACACTGCGTAGGAATGAGCCAGTTCGGGGCAAACGCCATGGCAAAGGAAGGGAAAACCTATGATGAAATACTGGAGCATTATTATCCGGGAACAGAATTTGCAAGCGTATCGGATACAGAGGAATAATGTTACATTTTTCGGCTTTAAAAGGCATTGTTTTATTTAATGAGTAAATTTTTTACACACTAAAATGTGAATTTTACATAAAATTTACATAAAATTCATATCTTTTTTATCGGATTTCTTGACGAAAACAAACAATTGATATATAATATAGATAAAAATTATCCGCATACAGACGTATTAAAAAAACGGAGGAACAAACTATGCCTGAAACTATTTACGACAACAGAGAATTATCCTGGCTAAAATTTAACGAACGTGTTCTTGAAGAGGCTCAGGACAGCAGAGTCCCGCTTCTTGAAAGACTTAATTTTGCAAGCATATTCCAGAGCAACTTAGATGAATTTTTCATGGTTCGTGTCGGTTCGCTTTACGACCAGATGATAGTTGAACCGAAAAAAACTGACAACAAGACAAAAATGACTGCTCAGGAACAGCTTTCGGCTATCTTTTCAAAGGTAAACGAACTTGAACCTATGAAGGATATCGTTTACAAGAATATTATGCTGGAACTGCGTGAATACGGTATCGAACAGGTAACATTCAGAACAGCTTCCATAAATGACCAGCAGTATCTTGAAGAATACTTCAAAAAGGAAATAAAACCCCTTATTGCACCGCTTATAATCGACAAGAAAACGCCATTCCCGTTCCTTAAAAACAAGGATATTTACTGCGTTCTGCAATTGCAGTCAAAATCGAATATCAGACTCGGAATTATTCCGGCAAGCGGACAGTTCAGCAGGATAATCCCTCTTGAGGGTGGAAAAAGGTTTATTCTCGCCGAGGAGCTTATACTTCACTTTGCACCGAATGTTTTCAAGAATTACAAGATAATCGACAAAACGCTGATAAGAGTCACAAGAAACGCTGATATAACCGTTGAAGAAGGTCTTTTCGACCACGATATGGATTTCAGGGAAGTTATGGAGGATCTCTGCAAAAAGCGTAAAAAGCTCCACCCTGTAAGACTTCAGCTTTCTGAAACTTTCAGTCAGCCTGCTCTTGAATTTCTCTGCAAAAAGCTCGGACTGAGCGAGGAACATATTTTCTATCTGAAAACCCCGCTCGACCTTTCATTTGCAGGAAAAATTGCGGATATGTGCGATAACAAACTCCTTAAATATGACAAGCTTGTTTCGCAGAAATCAGCAAGCATTGCCGAAAACATGAGCATTATCCCTCAGATTAAAAGACGTGATATTCTTCTGAGCTATCCTTATGAAAGTATAAAGCCGTTTATACAGCTTCTCAATGAAGCCGCAAATGACCCGAAAGTTACGGAAATAAAGATAACGCTTTACCGCCTTGCCAAAAACAGCCAGATAATTGCCGCACTCTGCGATGCAGCAGAAAATGGCAAGGACGTTCTGGTTCTTGTGGAACTCCGTGCAAGATTTGACGAGGAAAACAATATCGGCTGGTCAAGACGTTTGCAGGATTCAGGCTGTAAGATAATCTATGGCCCGAGGGATCTTAAAGTTCACTCAAAGCTTCTTCTTATAACACGAAATACTCCTTCAGGAAGCGAATACATTACACAGATAGGCACCGGAAACTACAATGAGAAAACCTCTGCACTCTATACAGACCTTTCTCTCCTTACAGCAAATCAGGATATCGGCGCTGATGCCCAGATGCTGTTTGATGCACTCGTAAGCAACAGGCTTGTTGAACATTCAGACCATCTGCTTATCGCTCCGCTGAGCCTTCGTGACCCAATTCTTTCAATGATAGATGACGAGATCGAACACGCACAAAACGGCGAACCTGCCTACATCGGCGTAAAGGTAAATTCCCTCTGCGACAAGGTGATTATGGATAAACTCGTTGAGGCATCAAAAGCCGGAGTTAAAATTGATATGGTCATAAGAGGTATCTGCTGTATTATTGCAGGTATCGAGGGTGTCACTGAAAACATAACAGTTACAAGTATTGTCGGAAGATATCTTGAGCACAGCAGAATCTATATTTTCGGTACTGAGGACAGAGCAAAAATGTACATCAGTTCAGCCGATTACATGACAAGAAATACAATCCGCCGTGTGGAAGTTGCCGCACCTATTTATAATGAAAGAATCAAAAAGCGTCTGTGGGATATGTTCAGAACTCTTCTGAGCGACAATGTAAAGGGAAGAAAACAGCTTTCAGACGGAACATATGTATATAAAGTCGATGACAGACAGCCTCTTGATGCACAGCGTTTCTTCTTTGAGGAGGCTTACAAAAAGGCTGAGAAAAAAGCCGCCGCTAAAACAAAGACAAAAGTTCGCTCTGCCAGAAAGAAAACCGCCGGAGTAGCTGCAAAAGCTACCGGTGCAAAGGCTGAAAGCACCGCAAAAGCAGTGCCTGCAAAAGTTGCCGACACAAAACCTGAACACACTGATAAAACAGCTGACACAAGAGCAGAAAAGAAAGACTAAAGAATACTGAAAGGGCGTATTGAAAAATATACGTCCTTTTTTATTTTGCTTTAAGGAAAATTCTTGCAGTGCTTGAAAAAAATTTCAGTTTATGATATAATAAAATAAATGTTGTGATTATAAAAAATATGACAGACGAAATCCGACTGTTATATGTATATAATGCACAAAGTTTGAAAATCCCCTTGAAACATACGGAAGTAAGTGCTATATTAAAGTATATACAAATTTTGATTGGAGGTTTGTCCGGTGAATTTTCAAAATGA
>USJI01000044.1 GCA_900554975.1 uncultured Ruminococcus sp.
CATTTCAACGAGCGGTGTTTTCATCTGAATTTTTGCCATTGGGGTTTACCTCCTAAAAAGTTTTTATTAAGTGTCCGTTATTTTCCGCAGCAGCGGATATTTTCCTATAAGTTTCACAGGTTGTTATAATAAGCTCATAGCTGTCGCTGTCCATATCAACTACGCCGATACACGCTTTGCCGTTCAGTGCAGCATTTATTTCCCTTATCCATACCTCCACATCATCATCTTCGCTGAGATCAAGTCCGGAGAGGTCAATGTCAATAAGATTATAATTTTTCAGCTGTTTCAATGCCCATAGAAAATCTTCGAGTTCGCATTTATAGTCAACAGAAAACAGGTAGCCTTTTTCCTCAAGCTGGTCATACATGCCTGACCAGTATTCAAAATCTCTGTCCTTTTCTTTGCATTCCTTCTGAGTATAAATCAGAAAATCATTTAGCCTTTTCATGAATCCGCTGTCGTTTTCTGTTATAAGTTCGGCGATTTCTGTGATATATGAAAAATCAGGTTTGTTTCCGGCGTCATTTTTTCCGGATTTAAAGAGTTTTGAAAGAAAGCCCATTAAAGTTCTCCTTTATAAAATAATGTACTTTATAACAGCGAGAAGCAGAAGATGTGCCGGATAAAACACATAGAAAAACCATTTATATGCTTTTCCGCCCTTTCTGACGCCGTTGTATTTAAGAAGCAGGGGAACGGCAAGAAATACTCCCAGCTGAAAAAGGTCGTGATACCATTGCCCGATGACAGAACTGAGAAGAATATCAAGTATAATATAGATAATACTAGCGATGCAGAAATGCTTTATCTGTTCTGTACGGCTCTGTCTTTCCGCAAAAATCATAATCCATATAACAGCAAGACTGCCCCAGTCGCCAAGCATTGCGGCAAGGCAGATAAGTAGTATAATCATGTTTTTTACAGCTGTTTTATATTTCGGACTGTCCCTTATAATCAGAGCGATAACGCCGAGAAACAGTGGATACATGACGCTTGTCTGGTGGATTATCTGAAATTCACCGGACTCAAAGAAAACATACGGGAAATGAGATATCAGGGCGAAAATTCCAAGCCGCTGAGCATATTTTTTTACATTACGGGTTTTATAATACCCCTGAGCAACCATGAAACACATTATCGGGGCAGTGAGCCTTCCGATAATGTGCATAGCCTGTCCGGCAGGGCTTCCGAACGGAACGAATGCCCATGCGATATGGTCAATTACCATTGCAATGACAGCAATGAGCTTTAAAAGATCAGAAGTTATTCCGTGTCTGCGCCTGCCGGAAATAATTACTTTTCTGACGGGTCTGTCAGGTCTGTTTGATATGTCTATAGCCATAGTTTTAATCCAGTGTAAAAATCAGAATAAAAGCAACTATTACAGCAGGTATCAGGGAAATGATATTGATTTTTTTCTGTTCGGTGTTCGGGCAGACTTTCTGCAATATAACATTCAGTGCAAAATATATTACCAGACAGGCAATAACAGCAATAAGTTCACCGTTGGTTCTTATACGCAGTATTCTTGCGGGATATATGTTGGTGAAAAATCCCATTATTTCATAGCCTCTCTTGTATAGTCAAGAAGACCGCCGGCAAGAATGATATCCTTTGTACGTCCGCTGAGTTCGCAGAGAACCGGAATTTCCTTTCCTGTTGTTTTGTTTACAACTGTAAGCTGCGAATTGCCTGCTTCAATTTCAGCTCTTACATTGTCAAGAACGAGTTCATCACCCTGTGAAATTGAATCGTAGTCAGCTTCGTTTACAAATGTAAGCGGAAGAATACCGGCATTTATAAGGTTTGCTCTGTGGATTCTTGCAAATGACTTAACGAGAACAGCCTTGATACCAAGATAAAGCGGAGCAAGGGCAGCGTGTTCTCTTGAAGAACCCTGACCGTAGTTTGAACCACCGACAATTATGCTCTTGCCCATTTCCTTTGCTCTTGAAGGGAACTTTTCGTCACATATTGTAAAGCAATGCTGGGAAATAGCAGGAATATTTGAACGAAGCGGAAGAATCTTTGCACCGGCAGGCATGATATGGTCTGTTGTGATGTTGTCACCGACTTTAAGTGAAACACCTGCATCAATTGAATCATCAAGAGGGGAAGTTTCAGGGAACGGCTTGATGTTTGGGCCTCTGAGTATTTCAACACTGTCCATTTCGGATTCAGCAACAGGAGGAACTATCATGTTGTCGTTTATCTTGAAAACTTCAGGGAGTCTGAACTGAGGCATATCACCGAGGTCACGAGGGTCTGTAAATACACCGGCAATTGCGGAAGCAGCTGCAACTTCAGGTGAAACAAGATATATCTGACCATCTTTAGTACCGGAACGTCCTTCAAAGTTTCTGTTGAATGTTCTCAGTGAGATACCCTTTGAGTTAGGTGACTGTCCCATACCGATACAAGGGCCGCAGGCACTTTCAAGGATTCTTGCACCTGCATCTATCATAATGGAAAGTGCACCGTTTTCAGCAAGCATATTGAGAACCTGTTTTGAACCAGGAGCAATTGCAAGTGAAACGTCCGGATGAACAGTTCTGCCCTTTAAGATGTGTGCAACCTTGAGCATATCCATAAGAGATGAGTTTGTGCATGAACCGATACAGACCTGATCAATCTTTATTTTTCCGATTTCCTTTACTGATTTTACGTTGTCAGGGGAATGAGGACAAGCTGCAAGAGGTTCAAGTTTGCTTAAATCAATTGTAAGTTCTTCATCGTATACAGCGTCCGGATCAGCGGAAAGCTCTGTCCAGACTTCTTCTCTCTTCTGAGCCTTCAGGAATTCCTTTGTGATTTCGTCTGAAGGGAAGATTGAAGTTGTGGCACCAAGTTCAGCACCCATGTTTGTAATAGTTGCTCTTTCAGGAACGGAAAGTGTCTTGACACCTTCTCCACAGTATTCGATTACCTTACCTACGCCGCCTTTAACGGAAAGACGTCTTAAAACTTCAAGGATAACGTCCTTTGCGGCTACCCATGGTGAAAGCTTTCCTGTAAGTTCAACTTTTACTACCTTAGGGCAGGTGATGTAATATGCTCCGCCGCCCATTGCAACTGCAACGTCAAGACCGCCTGCACCGATTGCTATCATACCGATACCGCCGCCTGTAGGTGTATGGCTGTCAGAGCCGATAAGAGTCTTGCCCGGAATTCCGAAACGTTCCAGATGAACCTGATGGCAGATTCCGTTGCCGGGACGTGAAAAGTAAATGCCATGCTTTTTGGCAACGCTTCCGATAAAACGATGGTCGTCAGCATTTTCAAAGCCGTTCTGGAGTGTGTTGTGGTCTATGTACGCAACGCTTCTTTCGGTTTTTACTCTTGGAACTCCCATAGCTTCAAATTCAAGATAAGCCATTGTTCCTGTGGCGTCCTGTGTAAGAGTCTGGTCGATTCTGATACCGATTTCCTGTCCCTTTACCATTTCACCGTCAACCAGGTGAGCCTTTAATATTTTTTCAGTTAATGTTAAACCCATTGCAAACAGTCCTTTCAAGATTATTCCTTTATATTTTACAACATAAGCAGGGTGTTTGTCAAGAAAATAACAATTTATATGTCAAAATAAATGGATTAAAGTTTAAAAAATAAACTATTTAATTGGTTTATATTTTTTAAAATAAGAGTTTAGTGTGAAAAATTTGTGAATTTTAAATTTTTCCTATTGATTTCAACTTTTTTTGTGCTATAATAAAAAATGAAACGGCTTTGCGTTTCGACAAAAATAATTCCGCAGGAAAGTTATAATAAATACTATGAATAAAATAAATGTAATAACCGGACATTATGGAAGCGGCAAAACTACGGTTTCAGTAAACATGGCGTTTAAAGCAGCGGCAGAGGGAAAGAAGGTTTCGATTGTCGATCTTGACATTGTAAACCCTTATTTCAGAACTTCTGACTTTGCCGGACTTTTTAAGAAAAAGAATATAGAGCTTTATGCACCTGTTTATGCAGGAACCAATCTTGACATCCCGGCTGTGAATTTTGATATGGAGAGAATAGTGGCGGACAGCGATATAACTGTTGTTGATGTCGGCGGAGATGATTCGGGGGCTTATGCTCTGGGGCAGTATTCTTCATTTTTCAATTCACAGTCTGACATGACGGATATGCTTTATGTCATAAACTGCTACCGTTATCTTACTAAAACTCCGGCAGAGGCAACGGAACTTATGTATGAAATAGAAAGTGCCTCAAGAATGAAGCATACGGGAATAATAAACAATTCCTCCCTTGGCTCGGAAACTTCTGCTGAAGATATAGAAAAATCCATGAAATTTGCGGCGGAAACTGCCCAAAGTGCAGGACTGCCGCTTGTTTTTACAACGTACAGAAAGGGACTTGAACCGGATCTGGACAAAAAGGAAGAAATAGAGCTTTTTATAAAGCCGATATGGGAAATGTAATTACAAGGAGAACAGATATATGCTTAAAATGACAGTTCTTTCTGAAAAATGCAAGGGCTGCGGACTATGCACAACCGCCTGTCCGAAAAAGATTGTTGAAATCAGAAAAGACAGCAGAAATTCAAAGGGATATTACACCGCCGGATGTATGGATCAGGAAAAATGCATAAGCTGTGCTATGTGTGCTATAATATGTCCTGACTGTGCAATTGAAATAAGAAAATAAAAATAAAGGAAGTTTTTTGTTTGGAAAGAAATTTAATGAAGGGCAATGAGGCTCTTGCTGAAGCTGCAATAAGAGCCGGCTGCCGCTGTTATTTCGGCTATCCTATAACACCTCAGACGGAGATAGCTGCATATATGGCTAAACGTATGCCAAAAGAAGGAAAAGTGTTTTTGCAGGCGGAATCTGAAATAGCCGCTATAAATATGGTTCTTGGAGCGGCATCTGCCGGAGTCAGAGCCATGACATCTTCATCTTCACCGGGAATAAGCCTTAAATCAGAAGGCGTTTCCTACATAGGAGCCTGTGATCTCCCTTGTGTTATCGTAAATGTTCAGAGGGGCGGTCCGGGACTTGGAGGAATCCAGCCTTCACAGTCTGACTACTGGCAGGCAACAAAGGCTCTGGGACATGGCGACTATCAGCTTCTGGTGTATGCTCCTTCGTCAGTTCAGGAAATGGTTGACCTTGTTATAAAGGCATTTGACAATGCGGATAAATACAGAATGCCTGCAATGATACTTGCGGACGGTCTGCTTGGTCAGATGATGGAACCTGTTTCATTCCCTGAAATCAGGGAGAATCATATAGAAAAGCCATGGGCAACAAATGGTCATGGAAACAAGCGTCCGCATAACATCATAAATTCACTGTTTCTTCAGGCGGACGAGCTTGAAAAGCTGAACTTTGAGAGATTCAAAAAATATGATATAGTAAAAAAGGAATGTCCTGAAGCGGAAACTTATATGACAGATGATGCTGAAATACTGGTTGCGGCTTATGGCGCTGCTGCAAGAATTGCTAAATCCGCTGTCAACGCTGCAAGAAAAGAGGGTATAAAAGCAGGACTTGTAAGACCTGTGACACTCTGGCCTTATCCGGATAAGGCAATAAAGGACGCTGCAAAGAATGCAAAGAAAATTCTGGTTACGGAAATGAGTATGGGTCAGATGGTAGATGATGTAAAGCTTGCTGTTGAATGCAGAGTTCCTGTACATTTTTACGGAAGAACCGGAGGAGTTGTTCCGACACCGGCTGAAATACTCAGTGAAATAAGAAAGCTCGGGGGTGTTTCAGAATGAATGTAGTATTTGAAAAGCCGAAGTCGCTTCTTGATGTGCCTATGCACTACTGCCCCGGCTGTACGCATGGTATAATCCACAGGCTTATATGTGAAGTTATTGACGAAATGGGAATTGAAGGCGAAACTATCGGTATCTGTCCGGTAGGCTGTTCAGTCATGGCTTATGACTACTTTGCATTTGATGTTATTGAAGCTCCGCACGGACGGGCTCCTGCTGTTGCAACGGGCGTTAAAAGGGCATTGCCTGACAGATTTGTGTTTACCTATCAGGGGGACGGCGACCTTGCTGCTATCGGAACAGCTGAAACGGTTCACAGTGCAACAAGGGGCGAAAATATTGTTGTTATCTTCGTGAACAATACAATATACGGAATGACCGGCGGACAGATGGCGCCGACAACTATTCCGGGACAGGTCACACAGACAACTCCTTACGGGCGTGACCCGAAAACTGCCGGATTCCCTGTTAAAATTTGCGAGATGCTTTCTGCTCTTGACGGCGTGGCTCTTGCACAGAGAACTTCGGTTGACAGTGTTGCACATATAAGGGAAACGAAGAAGGCTATACAAAAAGCCTTTGACAATCAGAAAAACAACAGGGGATTTTCAATCGTAGAGATACTTTCAACTTGTCCGACAAACTGGGGGCTTGATCCTGCCGAATCAATGGAAAGATTAAGAAAAGAGGTCATTCCTTATTTTCCTCTTGGAGTTTACAAGGACATTACTGCACAGGAGGATAAAGATGAATAAGGAAATTTTGCTTGCAGGTTTCGGCGGACAGGGAATATTGTTTGCAGGAAAGGTTTTGGCATACTGCGGACTTATTGACAGAAAGGAACTTTCATGGCTCCCTTCATACGGGCCGGAGATGAGGGGCGGAACAGCTAACTGTTCTGTATGCATTTCAGATGAGCCTATCGCATCGCCTCTGGTATCTGAACCTGACCTGATGATGGCGATGAATCAGCCTTCATTTGAAAAGTTTATAAGCAAGGTTAAAAGCGGAGGAAAGGCTTTTATTGACAGTACACTTGTGAACATAAAGTCTTCCAGAAAGGATATCGATTGCTATTACGTTCCTGCAACACAGCTTGCGGCTGAGCATGAGATAAGCGGTGCGGCAAATATTATTCTTATCGGAAAGATGATAAAGGAAAGCGGTTTGTTCACGCTTGAAACTATAAAGAAGGCTCTGGAAAAATGTATTCCGCCTAAGAGAATGAATCTTTTCAGTGTAAATCTGAAAGCAATAGAAATTGGTATGAGCGTTTGAATATTAAGCCTGCGTTTATCGCAGGCTTTTTTGTGAAATGTTATTCTTTTTTCTTTACACAAAGCCTGTAAAATGTTATAATTGTTATATCTCAATTTTGCCAGGTATGGTTAGTAAGTGTAAGATAAATCGGAATTTGTAGAGGAGGTTTACTGTGGGCTTTTGGATTTTTATGTTGATTATGGATTTGCTTCTTCCATTTACGATGATTGGTT
>USJI01000045.1 GCA_900554975.1 uncultured Ruminococcus sp.
GTTTTTCAGATATGCAAAATATTACGAATAAATAACAAAAGGGACGCTTTAAAGCGTCCCTTGAATTTTTGTCAGAATATTTTAAAGGCTTCACTGATATCTGAAACACCGATAAGTTTTATATTATATTCTTTTTGGTTAAGGGTCTGGAGTGACTGTTTTGGTATAACACACTGTTCAAAGCCCATTCTTTCAGCTTCCTTTACACGCTGGACTATATTTGAAACTGCACGGACTTCTCCGCCAAGACCGATTTCTCCGAAAGCAATTGTGTTTTCATTTACAGGTTTGTCAAAAAGACCTGAATAAAGACAAAGTGCAACGGCAAGGTCACCGGCTGTTTCATTTATGCTGAATCCTCCGACCACATTCAGATAAACGTCAAGAGAGCCGAAAAACATTCCTGCACGCTTTTCCAGAACAGCGATTATAATTGCCATTCGGTTAAAGTCAAAACCTTTCGACATACGTCTTGGTGCGGAAAATCCGCTTTTGGTTGCAAGAACCTGTATTTCCGCAAGTATCGGACGAAGTCCTTCCATAGTACAGGTGACACAGGTTCCGGAAACATTTTCGGGACGTCCTGAAAGCAGCATCTGGGAAGGATTTTCAACTTCTTCAAGTCCTTTGTCAACCATTTCAAAAACGCCGATTTCATTGGTTGAACCATATCTGTTCTTGACCGTTCTGAGAATACGGCAGGTAAGGTTTCTTTCACCTTCAAAGTACAGAACAGCGTCAACTATATGTTCCATTACCTTAGGGCCTGCAATAGCTCCGTCTTTGTTTACATGGCCTACAATTATTATCGGTATTTCAAGACTTTTTGCCGTATGCATAAAAAGGTTTGTGCATTCACGAACCTGTGTAAGGCTTCCCGGACTTGATGTTATCTGTGTGAGGTTCATTGTCTGAATTGAGTCGATAATTACAATATCAGGTCTGCTTGAAGAAATGGTACTGCATATTGCCTCGGCATCAGTGACAGTCAGTATGTAAAGACCGTCGGTATCAACTCCCAGACGCTGAGCTCTTACCTTTATCTGTCTTGCTGATTCTTCTCCGGAAACATACAGGATTGAATATTCCTCACCAAGATACTGGCATATCTGAAGAAGGAGCGTACTTTTGCCTATTCCCGGTGCACCGCCGAGAAGTACTATTGAGCCTTTGACAAGGCCACCGCCGAGAACACGGTCAAATTCGCCTATACCTGTTTTATACCTTACATCATCATCAACATCTATCTCTGCAAGTTCGAGAATTTTATCTGTAAGGTCTGCTGATTTTTTTGATGCAGAAGCTTTTACCGCTGTAAACTGTTCTACTTCTTCAAATGTATTCCATGAACCGCAGTCGGGACATTTTCCGTACCACTTTCCGGACTGATAGCCACACTGATTACATTCATAAACTGTTTTGGATCTTGCCATTTTAACTTCCTTTCGGACATTTATTTTTTATTCATATATTCATTAACTGCCGCAAATATGCTGAATGCTATTTTATTCTGATATTCTTCATTTTTGAGATTTTCAGCTTCTTCCGGATTGGAAAGGAATCCGCACTCTACCATAACTGTCGGATTCTTGCTGAAATAGCACAGAAACAGTTCTTTTCCGCAAAGTTTGATTTCTCTGTCATTATCAGGCTGAATATATTCTCTGAATTTATCCTGAATAGCCTGTGCTATATATTTACTCTCTGTGTTTGTATCTGAATAGAACATCTGTCCGCCATGGTACTTTGAATCGGTAAACTGATTCTGATGAATAGATATGCAGATTGCATTAGGATACTTGTTAAAAAGTTCCAGACGGTTATCCATATCCGAGCTTTTCTGATTTGCAATGCCTTCTATACCATCATCATGGATAGAGCGGTCGGTATCTCTTGTCACTTCAACCTGATAGCCGTAAATTCTGAACATATCTCTCAGTGTCAGGAGAATATTAAGATTTATGCCCTTTTCGGGAACACCGTCAGCTGAAGAACATCCGCCGTCTATCCCACCATGTGGTGAGTGTTTTTAAACATAGTTTATTATATCATATTCCCGTGCATTGTGCAAGCAATGCACTTTTTGATATTTCTGTGAAATTTTAGAAACTTAATACAAATTTAAGATTAATTTAAGAAAGATTTTATAAAATAAGTTTAAAGAAAACGAAGGGAGGTTACCTGAGATATTCAGGAAAGACTATGGCTATAAATACATTTAAAAGAAAAGAAGTAAAATTCCTGCTTGATTACACTCAGTTCAGAAAACTGCTGGAAGTTCTTGATGAGCATATGGAACCGGACGCTTACTGTGTCGGCGGAAAAGAGTACGGAATATATAATGTTTATTATGATACGAATGATAATTTTCTTATAAGGGAATCGCTTTCAAAACCATATTACAAAGAAAAATTCAGAGTGAGAAGCTATTTTTCACCGGCATCGCCGGAAGATAAGGTTTTTATAGAAATCAAAAAGAAAATTGGTGGTATTGTAACCAAAAGGCGTGTTGCAATGACGCTTATGGAAGCAGAAGCTTATATAAAAGCAGGAATTCATCCGGTTTCGGATAAGTATATAACAAATCAGGTACTTGATGAAATAGACGTTTTTAAACGGAATTATCTGATACGCCCGGCACAATACATAAGCTATCAGCGAATGGCATTTTTCGGGAAAGATGACAAGGACTTTCGTCTTACACTGGACAGAAATATTACAGAAAGAACTTACGATCTGACGCTTGCAAAAGAGTCATACGGAAAACAGATAATAAGGCCGGATCAGAGGCTTATGGAAATTAAAATAGCGAATTCAATTCCGCTATGGCTGAGTGAAGCACTTTCGGATCTCGGAATTTATAAAACAAGCTTTTCAAAATATGGAAGAGCATATCAGCTGCACGTAAAAGAAAAAGCCGATCAGGAAAAAGGAGTTATTTATGCCTAAGATATTTGAATCTATTATAAAAACAAACATAACATTCAGTACATTTCTAATTTGTGCTGTTTCAGCAATTGCTGCCGGATTTTTAATCAGTCTGCTTTATAAAGTTACACACAGAAAAGAAAGCGTAAGCCAGAGTTATATGCTTTCAATAGTAATGCTTCCGGGAATTGTTTCAATAATAATTCTTCTTATCAATGACACTTCAAAAGCACTTGGTCTTGCAGGGGCATTTTCTCTTGTTCGATTCAGAAGCGTTCCGGGAGATCCGAAAGATATAGCATATATATTCTTTGCTATGGCGGCAGGTGTAAGCTGCGGACTCGGATACATAGGCTTTGCGGTAGTGTTTATCATTATTATGAGTGCTGTTATGCTTTTGCTGAACATTTTAAAGTATGGTGTGCCGGGTACATCTTCAATGACGCTTAAAATCACAGTTCCGGAAAACCTTAATTATCAGGGACTTTTTGACAAGATTCTTGATGAAAATACAACTTCATGGCATCTTAAAAGAGTAAAGACAGTTGATTTCGGCACACTCTTTGACCTTGTTTACAGTATTGAACTTAAAAATGATGCTGATCAGAAGAAATTCATTGATTCCATAAGAACTCTTAACGGAAATCTGAATGTTACTCTCATTCTTTACAAATATGACGATCAGGTTTATGCAAAATAAGAAAATACATTTTTCATGGCACAGCGTTTGCGAAATGCTGTGCCTTTTTTTATTTTTTACGAATTTAATCTTGAATTTTAAAAAAAAATGTGTTATAATGATTTATGATAAACCAACAAATTGATTCAACATTTTATTTGGCTTTTTATATTAAACAACAATATTTTGTTTCCGGAGGGATTTGCATGAACAACAATTTGGTAATAACACTTGAAAGACAGTTTGGCAGCGGAGGATATGAGATAGGAAAGAAAGTTGCCGAAAAGCTTGGTATACCATGCTATAACAAAGAGATACTTGAAACTGCGGCGGAAAGAATAAATATTCCTGAAGAGTATCTTGAGAGTATGCAGGAAAACGTTTCACAGAGTTTGCTGTATAAACTATCACTTGCATCGCAGAATGGCAAAAAACTGGACAGTATAGATAACATAATACCAAAATCAAATCTGCTTTATAATGAAATTTCAGCGATAATAAAGGATATGGCAAATAAGGGAAGCTGTATGATAATCGGAAGATGTGCTGATTTCATTCTTCGTGAATTTGAACCATGTTTTCACGTTTTCATCTATGCACCGATGGAAAGCAGAAAAAAACGTGTAATTGAAAGTTATGGAATAAGTGCTGATTCTGCTGAATACATTATCAGAAAAAATGATAAAAGAAGGGAATCCTTCTATAATGGAAATACCGGTCATACATGGGGTCTTAAAGAACACTATAACCTGTGCCTTAACAGCGGAAAGTTTACTCTGGATCAGTGTGCCGATATTATAATTGATTCTCTTAAGTATGTGAAATAAAAATTAAACCGCACAGTTAAGTGCGGTTTTTAGTTTATCAGAAATTTCTTCTCCATACGGAAGGCGAACACAGTATCAGAAGCGGGAGGCATTCAAGTCTTCCGAGAAGCATATCTGCTGAAAGTACATATTTGGAAAAATCAGAGAAGAATGCGAAGTTCTCCATAGGTCCGGCTTTTGAAAGTCCCGGACCTATATTATTTATACAGGTTGCAACTGCTGAAAATGTTGTTGCAAAATCAGCATTATTCAGTGAAACAAGAATTATGGAAAAAATAAATATTCCGAGGTAAATAATGAGATAATTGTGAACGCCGTGAACAGTGTCGATATCCATTGTTTTGTCATCGGATTTAACCACTATAACGGACTTCGGATGAATAATTCTCTTGATAAATTTTCCGGCACTTTTAAACATTATGACAAAACGCTGTACTTTGAATCCACCGCCTGTAGAACCTGCACACGCACCGATAAACATAAGCAGTACCAGAATCATTTGCGAAAATGTCGGCCAGTAATTGAAATCGGCTGTTGCAAAACCTGTTGAAGTTAGGATTGAAGAAACCTGGAAAGCGGCATATCTTAAACATTTTGTCCATGAGCCGTATACAGAATGAATATTCAGCATTATAAGAACTGTTGCAGTTCCGGCAATCATGATGTAAGCTTTTAATTCCGTATTTTTTCTGACTTCCCTGAATCTCTTGATAAGCATGAAATAATAAAGACTGAAATTTATTCCGAAAAGGAACATTGTAATTGTTATAACAGCTTCAATATATGCCGAATTATAGTATGCTATTCCGGTATTCTTTATTCCGAAACCGCCTGTTCCGGCAATTCCCATAGCATGGCAGGCACTGTCGAATACCGGCATATCGCCGAGCAGAAGAAGGATAAATGTAACTACCGTCAGGGCGGCGTAAATTATATAAAGATATGCGGCGGAATTTTTTCCCTTAGGGACGATTTTTCCGACCTGAGGTCCTGCACACTCTCCACGCATAAGATGCAGGGTATTTCCCGATGACGGAAGAATTGCTATTGCAAGAACAAGAACACCCATTCCTCCGACCCAGTGAGTAAAGCTTCTCCAGAATATCATACCTTTTGAAAGGCTTTCAATATCAACAAGAATAGTCGAACCGGTTGTTGTGAATCCGGAAATACTTTCAAACAATGCATCGCAGAAACTTGGTATCTCTCCGCTTATATAAAACGGAAACGCACCTGCAAGAGGGAACAGAACCCAGAGCAAAGCGGCGATTGCCTGTCCTTCACGGGCGTACATCTGATTGTTTTTCGGCTTTATTACAGAGCACGGAAGAGAAACAACAGCTGTTCCTGCTGCAACAATAAGAAAGGTCAGAGCAGTATTCATTTCCCTGTAGTATAAGCTTACAAGTGCCGGAAAAACAAACAGGATAGAACCCACGAGCATAATTTTGGATAAATAATGTACAACAATAGATTTATTCATTTTAATCTCCGTCAGTCTAAAATATCTTCTATATCTGAGAAACGATGTTCTTTTGAAACAATAACAACGGAATCACCGAGTTCAATTGTATCATTACCGTTTGGAATAATAATCTCCCTTTTTCTTATTATTGCACAGATAAGAATATTTTTCTTCATGTTTATATCTTTAAGTTTGATTCCGACAAGTTTTGGAATATTGTCATTTATGTGGAATTCAATAGCCTCTACCTGATCGCCGACAAGGTGATAAAGTGATTCAATATTGCTTCCGGCGGCATTCTTCAGCGAACGCACATAGCTTAAAATTGTACTTGTCGTCAGATATTTAGGGGATATTACGCAGTCAAGACCAAGCTGAGATGCCATATCAATGTAATTATCCCTGTTGATTTTGGTAATTACCTTTGCATCAGTATTATTTTTTGCATACAAAGCAGTAATGATATTTTCTTCATCAATACCTGTCAGTGCAATAAATGCATCGGCATCTTCTATTCCTTCTTCTACAAGAAGATCCTGGTCAGTACCGTCACCCAGTATTATGGTTGCTTTCGGGAGAAGTTCTGCAAGCTCCTTGCAGCGTTCAAAACTGTTTTCAATTATCTTTACTCTCATGCCGATATTAAGAAGCTGTTGTGTAAGATAATAGCAGATTCTTCCTCCGCCTACAATAATAACCGTTTTGATTTTATCCATCAGCGAACCGCTTGCACGGAAAAACTTTTCGATATCTTTATGCGATGCGGCAATGTTGATTCTGTCACCTGCCTGAAGAACAAAATCTCCTCCGGGTATAAACACCTGTGAATCTCTTACTACTGCACAGATAAGGAATTTGATTTTCAATCTTTTGTATATGTTTGCAAGACTGTATCCGGCGAGTATGGAATCTTCCGAGAGTTTATGCTCAACAAGCTCAACTCTTCCTTTCTGGAATACTTCAATTTTTGCCGCAGCCGGAAAAATAAGAACCCTCATTATTTCGTCAGCCGTCGTCAGTTCCGGATTTATGACCATTGAAAGACCCATGTCATCTCTTATAAGGTCAATCTGTCTGTAATATCCCGGGTCTCTTACACGGGAAACTGTTTTTTTTGCTCCCAGACGTTTTGCTATCAGACAGCAGAGCATATTCAGTTCATCGTAAGGAGTTGTTGCTATGAGAAGGCCTGTTTTGTTGACTCCGGCTTCAAGCTGTATTTCTGCAATTGCACCGTTTCCTTCAATACACATGACATCTTTTGTATCCTGAGTTTTTTTCAGTGCG
>USJI01000046.1 GCA_900554975.1 uncultured Ruminococcus sp.
TTTCTGCGGAACTGATGAAGCAGGACGTGGACCTCTTGCGGGTGATGTCTATGCGGCGGCGGTTATTTTAAATCCTGATAACGTTATTGAGGGACTTAATGACAGCAAAAAGCTTTCTGAAAAAAAGCGTGAAAAGCTTTATGATGAAATAATTGAAAAGGCTGATGATTACTGCATTGCAAGGGCAACAATTGCTGAGATAGAGGAAATAAATATTCTCAATGCCGCAATGCTTGCCATGAAACGTGCAGTATCAGGTCTTGAAATAAGACCGGCACTTGTTCTTGCGGACGGCAACAAAACTCCGGATGTTCCATGTGAAGTCAGTGCAGTGGTCAAAGGCGATGCAACGTCTGCATCAATTGCGGCGGCATCAATTCTTGCGAAGGTGACAAGAGACAGATATATGCTTGAAATGGCAAAGCTCTATCCTGAGTATGGCTTTGAAAAACATAAGGGTTACGGAACGAAACTCCACAGGGAAAAGATACTGGAACTCGGACCATGCCCGATACACCGGCCTTCATTTTTAAAGAAGATATATGCGAAAAAGTAATATCGGACGTGAGGGAGAACTGCTTGTATGCAGGTATATCGAACTCAACGGAATGAAAATACTCAGAAGAAACTTTAAGGTTCAGGGCGGTGAAGCTGATATTATAGCTGAATGTCCGCCGTATATCTGCTTTGTCGAAATAAAGCTCCGTAAAACGGATTCTGTCGAAATCGGCAGAAGTGTAGGAACGGTAAAACAGCGGAGGGTTATAAAATCCGCTGAGAAATATTTAAGGGAAACGGGCTGTAAGCTCCAGCCGAGATTTGATGTGGTTTTTGTCAATTATGAGGACGGGGAAGTCAGTCTTGAATATATTGAAAATGCCTATGACGGTTCGGGCATTTTGTGAATTTAATAAAAAGCAAAGGGTGGTTTTGTAATGTATTATAAGAGTACACGAAACAGTGCAATCAAGGTAAGCAGTGCGGAAGCAATAACACAGGGTATTTCTGAGGACGGAGGTCTTTTTGTTCCGGAGTCCATTCCTGAACTGACTCTTGACGAGATTAAATATCTTGCAGGTCTTAACTATTCATGCAGAGCAGCTTACATCTTCAAGAAATATCTGACAGATTTTACTGATGCAGAGATTCAGTACTGCACAGACAATGCATACAGCACAAAGAATTTTGAAACAGAGAGTATAGCAGAAATATCAGAGCTTTTTGACGGAACATATATGCTTGAACTGTGGCATGGTCCTACATGTGCATTCAAGGATATGGCTCTTCAGATTCTGCCTTATTTCCTGACAACTTCAGCAAAGAAGATAAAGCTTGACAAGAAGATTATAATTCTTGTTGCAACATCAGGCGATACAGGAAAAGCTGCTCTTGAAGGATTCAAGGACGTTGAGGGAACTCAGATTCTTGTTTTCTATCCGGAAGACGGCGTAAGCCCGATGCAGAAAAGACAGATGACAACACAGACAGGTTCAAATGTCGGCGTTTGTGCTGTAAAGGGTAACTTTGATGACTGCCAGAACGGTGTTAAGGCAATCTTCACAGACAAGGAAGTAAAGGAAAAGATGAATGCCGCAGGACTTATGTTCTCAAGTGCAAACTCTATCAACTGGGGCAGACTTGTTCCTCAGATAGTTTACTACATTTCATCTTATGCTTCACTTGCTGAAAGCGGAGAGATTAACCTTGGCGACAAGATAAATGTTGTTGTTCCTACAGGTAACTTCGGAAATATTCTTGCTGCATACTATGCAAAGAAAATGGGACTTCCTGTTAACAAGCTTATCTGTGCTTCAAACGTTAACAAGGTTCTGACAGACTTTATTGAAACAGGTGTTTATGACAGAAACAGAGAATTCTATGCAACCTGCTCACCATCAATGGATATTCTTATTTCAAGCAACCTTGAAAGACTTCTCTACATTATCACAGGTCAGGACGACGCTCAGATAAGAGAATGGTTCACAAGCCTTGCAGAAACAGGCAGATATGAAGTCAACGATGCTGTCAAGAAAGTTCTCAGCGAAGAATTCTTCGGCGGTTACTGTGATGATGAACAGACAAAGGCTACAATTCATGAAATCTATGAGAAGTATTCATATACATGCGATACACATACAGCTGTTGCCGTAAAGGTTTATGAGGATTACAAGAAGGCAACAGGCGATACAACAAAGACAATTATTGCTTCAACTGCAAGCCCTTACAAGTTCAGTGCAAGCGTTCTTGAAGCTATTGAAGGAAAGAAATCTGACCTTGATGAATATGCAATGGTTGACAAACTTGCTGAACTTTCAAATATTCCTGTTCCGGCAGCACTTGCAGACCTGAAGAACAAGGAAAGAAGATTTACAGGTTCAATTGAAAAATCTGATATGAACAGTTTTGTTCTTAAGGATTTCGGTCTGGCTTAATGTCACTTTTTGCAATAGGAGATCTTCATCTTGCCATAAGCGATAAATCAAAAACCATGGCTGTATTCGGCGGCTGGGAAAATTATATGGAACTTCTTGAGGAAAACTGGAATAAACTGGTTGCTCCGGAAGACACCGTTGTCCTTGCCGGCGACAGTTCATGGGCGATGAGCATAGGAAAAGCATTTGAGGATTTTCAGTGGATAGAAAGAATGCCCGGCAAAAAAATCATTCTGAAAGGGAATCACGACTACTGGTGGACTTCCCTTAAAAAGATGAATGAAATGTTTTCATCATGGGGATTTGAAACGCTGAACATATTGCATAATAATCATTACAGATATGAAAATTACGCCATATGCGGAACAAGAGGCTGGGTAAATATGCCCGGAGAACCTGCTGATGCAAAGGTTCTTGCAAGGGAGGCAGGAAGGCTTGCCGCATCTTTGGAATCTGCAAAAAAAGAGGGACTTGAACCGCTGGTCTTTCTGCATTATCCGCCGCTTTACGGCAATAACTGTAACTATGATATTCTTGAAGTTCTGTATAAGTATGAAGTCAGGAAATGCTGGTATGGGCATCTTCATGGTTCAGCGATAAAATATGCTATAAACGGAGAGCGTGACGGCATAGATTTTCGTCTTATATCTGGTGATTATTTACAATTTGTGCCGGTTAAAATTCTGTAAATTGTTCAAAATGTAGAAGTGAAATTTTTCTATAGAAAAATTTTTCCCGATATGATATAATAGTTAAGGTATGCACTTATAAATAAATTGGAGGACTATAAAAATGAGTTTAAAATCATCAACCAAGGTTGACGTTAATACACAGGAACTGACATTTACTGTCGATGCTGAAAGATTTGCTGATGCAATTGAAAAGGCTTATCAGAGACAGAAGAAGCAGATAAGCGTTCCTGGATTCAGAAAAGGTAAGGCAAGCAGAAAGCTTGTTGAAAAGTATTTCGGCGAAGGCGTTTTCTTTGAAGAAGCTATCAACAGCCTTATCAACGAGGAAATGCCGGATGCTATAAGAGATGCTGAGCTTGTTCTCGTTGAAACACCAAAGATTGAAGTTATCGCAGCTGATAAGGAAAACGGTGTTGAGTACAAGGCAATCTGCATTACAAAGCCGGAAGTAAAAATTTCTGACTATAAGGGTATGAAAGCTCCTAAAAATGTCAAGGATGTAACTGAAGAAGATATCAATGCACAGATCGAACAGATCAAGCAGAGAAATGCAAGAATCGTTTCCGTTGACAACAGACCTGCAAAGCTTGACGATGAAGTTGTTATCAACTTTGAAGGATTCATGGACGGCGAAGCTTTTGACGGCGGCAAGGCTGAGGACTTCCCTCTCAAGCTCGGCAGCGGACAGTTTATCCCTGGATTTGAAGAACAGCTCGTTGATCATTCAATCGGCGATGAATTTGAAATCAATGTAACATTCCCTGAAAATTATCAGATGGAAGAATATGCCGGCAAGCCTGCAACATTCAAAATCAAGATCAATGCAATCAACGAAACAGAATATCCTGAATTTGATGATGAACTCATCAAGGATACAACTGAGTTTGATACAGTTGACGAATGGAAAGAAGATATAAAGAAGACTCTTGAAGACAGAGCTGAATCAAGAGCTGAATCTGAATTTGAAAACTACATCATGGAAACACTCATTAAGAATGTTGATGCAGTAATTCCTAAGTGTATGTTTGACCACAGAGTTGATTCTCTTATCAGAAACTTTGAACATAATCTCAAGCACCAGGGCATGAGCGTTGAAATCTACCTCCAGTACACAGGTATGGATATGGATTCATTCAGAGAAACATTTGAAGACAGAGCAGAAAATGAAGTTAAGCTCAGACTTGCTCTTGAAAAGATTGCTGAACTCGAAAACATCGAGATTTCAGAAGACGAGATCAACAGCCAGCTTCAGGAAATTGCTGATGCAAATAACCTTTCACTTGATGATGTTAAGAACAGACTTCCAATGGATGACTTCCTTACAGACCTCAAGGTAAACAAGGCGCTTGACCTTGTTAAGGATAACGCTGTTATCGATAATACTATAGATCCAAGCAAGAAGGACGAAGAAGCAGAAGAAGCTGCTGAATAATCCTGATAGAAATAAAGCGCTGTCCCTTGTCGGACAGCCGCTTTTTCATACAGATATAATATGAATGGAAAGGGAGAATAAATTATGAGTTTGGTACCTTACGTTGTAGAACAGACAAGCCGTGGAGAACGTTCCTACGATATTTTTTCCAGATTGCTCAATGACAGAATAATAATGCTGTCTGAGGACGTAAATGATACAACAGCAAGCCTTGTTGTTGCACAGCTTCTGTATCTTGAAGGTCAGGATCCTGAAAAGGATATCTGTCTTTATATCAACAGCCCGGGCGGTTCTGTTACTGCCGGAATGGCGATTTATGATACAACGCAGTATATCAAATGTGACGTATCAACGATCTGTATAGGTCTGGCGGCATCAATGGGCGCATTCCTGCTTTCATCGGGTGCCAAGGGAAAAAGACTTGCCCTTCCAAACAGTGAAATAATGATTCATCAGCCGCTTATTTCAGGCGGACTTCAGGGTCAGGCAACTGATATTAAGATAAGAACAGAAAACCTTCTGAAAACCAAGGAAAATTTAAACAGAATCCTTAGTGAAAATACCGGAAAATCATATGAGGAAATCTGCCGTGACACAGACAGAGATAACTTTATGACAGCGGCTGAAGCTCAGGCATATGGTCTGGTTGACAAGGTAATAAGCCACAGATAAAGCAAAGAGAATAGGGGAGAATTTTATGTCGGATAAGCCAGTAAAATTCTGCAATTTCTGCGGAAAAAGTGAGGATAAGGTTCAGAGTATTTTTACGGCGGGTTCATCAAATATATGCGATGAATGCGTAACATACTGTTATGAGCTTCTTATGGGGCCTCTTGCCAAAACAAAGCAGAGCAGAAAGAGCAGTACAAAAAGTAAAACTGATGATGACACTGAAATAAATCTTCTTACACCGGCTGAGATCAAGGCAGTTCTTGATGAATATGTTGTTGGTCAAGATAAGGCGAAGGTGACACTTGCAGTATCTGTTTATAATCACTACAAAAGAATTATAAGCCAGGATAATGACAAGGATGATATTGATATTCAGAAGAGTAATGTTCTTCTGCTCGGTCCGACAGGTGTCGGAAAAACTTTCCTTGCATCAACTCTTGCTAAAATACTTGATGTTCCTTTTGCCATTGCAGATGCAACGACAATCACTGAAGCGGGTTACGTTGGTGATGATGTTGAAAATGTTCTGTTAAGACTTATTCAGGCTGCTGATTTTAATATTGAAGCGGCAGAACGTGGAATTATCTATATAGATGAAATAGACAAGATTTCAAGGAAGTCTGAAAATACGTCCCTTACAAGAGATGTCAGCGGTGAAGGCGTTCAGCAGGCACTTCTGAAAATAATCGAGGGAACTGTTTCAAATGTTCCTCCTCAGGGCGGAAGAAAGCACCCGAATCAGGAGTTTATTCATATAAATACAAAAAACATCCTGTTTATATGCGGCGGTGCGTTTGACGGACTTGAAAAATCAATTCTTAAAAGAATCAATTCGTCTGCCCTTGGATTTGGTGCAGAGATAAATTCAAAGAAGGAAATGACAAAGAACATTTTCCATAAGGTTATTCCTCAGGATCTTGTGAAATTTGGTATAGTTCCGGAATTAGTGGGAAGACTTCCTATTATAACAGTTCTTGATGAACTTGATGAAGAAGCTCTTATCAAGATTCTGACAGAACCGAAAAATGCACTTTTAAAACAGTATAAAAAATTGTTCGAGTATGATAACATTGACCTTATTGTTGAAGATGATGCGCTTATGGAAATTGCTAAAAAGGCAATTTCACAGAAAACAGGTGCAAGAGGACTTCGTGCGATAATCGAAGAGGTTCTTATGCAGCCTATGTTTGAAGCACCTTCAAATCCGGATATAACAGGTATTACACTTACGGCAGCTTCTATCCGTGGGGAAGAAGCTCCGAGATATATTACTAAAAAGAGTAAAACCAAAGAATAAGGTCTGGTTTCAGATCTGAATTTTAAAGCACACAAAAATCCGTAAATAAAATTACGGATTTTTGAAAAAAGTGCTTGACAAACGTTATGAAAAGTGATATAATAATAAAGTACTTGAAGTGAGTATAAAGAAAAATAAATATCGCGGTGTGGAGCAGCTAGGTAGCTCGTCGGGCTCATAACCCGAAGGTCGTTGGTTCAAATCCAGCCGCCGCAACCAACGTAAATAAGACATCTGATGTATATCGGATGTCTTATTTTTTTCTTTAAAAAGTGTTTCTTTCCGTTAAATTTCCGTTATTTTTGTAAAAAGCTGTGTAAATGTGTGAAAAGATATGAACTGTTTATTGTTGGTTGTTTTTAATTAGGCATATTTTTGTACTTTATTAAAACACTGGCAAACAGCAAATTTGTATGATATAATAAATGTGAAATAGTATTAGGGAAACACTGATTAAATCTTCCCATTACGCAGCAAATATGGTATAATAGAAAAAAGACAAAAAAGCAGGAGGAAAAGAGAAATGAGCCAGATGACATTCAGCGATTATGAGTAC